>NZ_JBSFWJ010000049.1:0-50464 GCF_053592695.1 Saccharopolyspora sp. NPDC002578
TCTTACCCACCCCGACGCTCTTCCGATCTGACAGCTTTTTCCCTCGTGGCGGAGCCACTCGGGAAAAAGATCCCGCAGCGAGAAGACGACTGAGGTTCCGCCACCCGACCACCAACGCAAAACGCCCCGCTCCCCCAAACCAGGGAAGCGGGGCGTTCGGGCGGTTGTTTAGACGGAGCCGCCGGAGGCGACGTCGCGCTGCTGCTGGCCGAGGCGGGAGTGGTTGCGGCTGTAGAGGAAGTACACCACCACACCCGCGATCATCCACACGATGAACCGGACCCAGGTCAGGGCGGTCAGGTTCAGCATCAGCCAGATGCACGCGATGATCGCGAGGATCGGGATCAGCGGCACCAGCGGCGCCTTGAACCCGCGCGGCAGGTCCGGCCGCGACCGCCGCAGGATGATCACACCGGCCGAGACCAGGATGAACGCGAACAGCGTGCCGACGTTGACCATCTCTTCCAGCTTGTCCGCCGGGAAGAACGCCGCGGCGAGCGCCACGACCCCGCCGACGATCAGCGTCGCGCGCACCGGGGTGCCGTTCTCGCTGTTGGTCTTGGCGAGCGAGCGCGGCAGCAGGCCGTCGCGGGACATCGCGAACAGGATGCGCACCTGGCCGAGGAACATGACCATGACGACCGTCGTGAGCCCGGCCAGCGCGCCGACCGTGATGACCCCGGCCGCCCAGGTGATGCCGTTGAGCTGGAACGCGGTGGCCAGCGTGGCCTTCTCCCCGTCCGGGGTGGTGCCCAGCTGCTTGTAGTTGACCATGCCGGTCACCACGACGGCGACGGCCACGTACAGCACGGTGACGATCGCCAGCGAGCCGAAGATGCCGCGCGGCGCGTCGCGCTGCGGGTTGCGGGTCTCTTCGGCGGTGGTGGCGACGACGTCGAAGCCGATGAACGCGAAGAACACCAGCGAGGCACCGGCGAGCAGGCCGAACACGCCGAAGCTGCTCGTCTCGCCGCCCAGCAGCAGCGACAGCAG
Source organism: Saccharopolyspora sp. NPDC002578 (assembly GCF_053592695.1). NCBI lineage: Bacteria > Bacillati > Actinomycetota > Actinomycetes > Pseudonocardiales > Pseudonocardiaceae > Saccharopolyspora > Saccharopolyspora sp. NPDC002578. The sequence goes on from NZ_JBSFWJ010000049.1 coordinate 994, forward strand.
CGACTGGTCGAGCTTGGAGGCGTCCTCCGCACCGGACTCGGCCGGCGGGATGAACGGCTTGTAGTTGTCGGCGTTGATGTAGGACAGGCCCACCACGACGACGAGCAGCACCACGAACACCTTGATGGCGCTGATGACGAGGCTGACGCGCGCCGAGAGCTTGGTGCCGACCGCGAGCACGGTGGTCAGCGCGCCGATCAGCAGCAGGGCGCCCCAGTCGAACTGCAGCGGCCCGAGTTCGAACTTGGTGGGCACGCCGCTGATCCCGACGAGTTCGAGCACCTGCTGCAGGTAGCTCGACCAGCCCTTGCTCACCGCGGCGGCGGCGACGGCGAACTCCAGGATCAGGTCCCAGCCGATGATCCAGGCGATGAACTCGCCGAAGGTCGCGTACGAATACGTGTAAGCGCTGCCCGCGACCGGAACGGTCGAGGCGAACTCCGCGTAGCAGACCGCGGCGAGGCCACAGGCGATCGCCGCGATGACGAAGGACAACGACACCGACGGCCCCGTCGTGTCGCCGGCCGTGGAGGCGGCGAGCGTGAAGATGCCTGCGCCGATGACGACCGAGACGCCGAAGACCATCAGGTCCCAGGCACCGAGGTTCTTCCGGAGCTTCGTGTCCGGCTCATCGGTATCTTTGATCGATTGCTCGACCGACTTTGTTCGCCACAGCCCGGTCCCTGGCACTGTCGCCCTCCTCTTCCAACCCGAATGGTGGAACGCACCCTAGCGGGGGAGTGTTGCACCGGATTCGCTGGAAAACAGTGTGGCCGGAGGAATTCGTTAATGCTCTGTGACCGCTCCGTCCACCCGGCGGACATCGTGATCCTCCGAATGCATCGGATCGATCACCGTCCGTGCACATAGCACGTGTCACCGCAGGTAGAAGGCCCGCTAACAAGACAATTTCCCGGTTTTCCCCAGATCATCGGGAAAGCCTGCACAAGCGGATAAATCGCCGAAGATTCAGTCCTGTCCCGGGACCGCGGGCGCGTTCTCCTCGGCCGGGTCCACGCCCCGGTCCAGGTCGGGTTCGAGGTAGATCAGCCGGGCCGCGGGGACCTTCGCCCGGACCCTGGCCTCCGCGTCGTCGATCGCTTCGGCCACCTCGGCGGCGGTGATCGACGGGGCCAGTCCGATCTTCGCCGCGATCAGCAGCTCGTCCGGGCCGAGGTACTGGGTGCGGATGTGGATGACCTTCTGCACCTTGCCGCCGCGCAGCTCGCCCACGATGTCGTCGAGCACCGACCGGGTCGCGCCCTCACCGATGAGCAGGCTCTTCGTCTCGACGATGAGCACGACCGCGATGACGCCCAGCAGCACGCCGATGCACGCGGTGCCGATGCCGTCGAACACCGGGTCACCGGTGAGCACCGACAGTCCGACGCCGCCGAGCGCGAGCACCAGGCCCAGCAGCGCCCCCGCGTCCTCCAGCAGCACCACCGGCAGCTCCGGCGTCTTGGCCTGGCGGATGAACTGCCACCAGCCGAGCCCGCCCTTGATGGTGCGCGACTCCTTGATGGCGGTCGCGAAGCTGTAGGACTCCAGCGCGATGGCGACCACCAGGATCACCACGGCCACCAGCGGCGAGGTCAGCTGCTCGGGGTGCTGGATCTTGTGGATGCCCTCGTAGAGCGCGAACACCGACCCCAGGCTGAACAGCAGCAGCGCCACGACGAACGAGTAGAAGTAGCGGTCCCGCCCGTAGCCGAACGGGTGCTCCTCGGTGGGCTTGCGCACCGAGGTCTTCTGGCCGAGCAGCAGCAGCCCCTGGTTGGAGGTGTCTGCGACCGAGTGCACGGACTCCGCGAGCATCGACGAGGACCCGGTGAACAGGAACCCGCCGAACTTGGCCACCGCGATGCCCGCGTTCGCGGTCAGAGCCGCCAGGATCGCCTTGGTACCGCCGCCTGCTGACACGATGTCGCTCCCGAGTCCGATGGTCGAAAAGTCCTCGGGGAATGTACCGGCATGATCGGCCCGCCCAGGGCGATACCGGACAACTCGCGACCACCGGCGGCGCGATCACCGCGCCCGAGCGGCGGCTACGCCCCCGCGGCGGCGCGGAACAACTGCGCCGTCCCGTCCTGGCACGCCGGGTGGGCCAGCACCGCCGGATCGGACGCCGCCAGCCACACCGACTGGCCCTTCACCACGTCCAGCTCCACCCGCTGCCCACCGGGGCCCTCCGTGGACAACCGCACGCCGCCCTTGGTGCACAGCAGGATCTGCGGGCCGTGCGAGTCGAGCCGCACCGCCGTCGAGTTCGCGGGCGACCAGTCCACCCTGGAGAGCCGGAACTCCTCCGCGGGCGTCTGGTAGACGGTGAGGTTCCCGTCCAGCGACTCCCCCTTGTGCACCCGCATGTCGGCGCAGGTGAAGTCCAGCACCCGCAGCAGCTCGGGCACGTCCACGTGCTTCGGGGTGAGCCCGCAGCGCAGGATGTTGTCGGAGTTCGCGAGGATCTCCACCCCGGTGCCCTGCAGGTAGGCGTGCAGGTTGCCCGCGGGCAGGTAGATCGCCTCGCCCGGCTGCAGCACCAGCCGGTTCAGCAGCAGGCTCGCCAGCACCCCCGCGTCGTTCGGGTAGGCCTCCCCCAGCTCCAGCACGGTGCGGCACTCCAGCGCGAACTCGCCGTGCTCGCGCACGTGGCGCACGCACGCGTCCAGCAGCTCCGGCAGCAGGTCGCGCAGGTAGTGCTGCGGCAGCGTGATCCACGTCGTGAACAGCGCCCGCAACCCGTCCGCGTCCGGTTGCGCCGCCAGCAGCCCGGTGTGCGGGCGCAGGCTCGGCACGTCCAGCTCCCCCAGCAGCCGCACCGTGCGGTGCGCCTCGCGGAAACCGGCCAGCGCGTGGAACTCGGTGAGCGCGCAGACCAGCTCCGGTTTCGCCGTGGGATCCGGGTAGTTGCGGTTCGGCGCGTTGCGCGGGATGCCCGCGCGCTCCTCCCGCGCGAAGCCCTCCGCGGCCTGCTCCGCCGACGGGTGCGCCTGCAGGCTCAGCGGCTCGTTCGCGGCGAGCACCTTGAGCAGGAACGGCAACCGGCTGCCCCAGCGCTCGGTGCACACCGGACCCAGGTGGTGCGCCGGGTCGGCGTCGAGCAGGTGCAGCAACGACTCCTCGGACCCGTCCGGGCGCACCAGCTTCGACGGGTCGCCGGGGTGCGCGCCCATCCACAGCTCGGCCTCGGGGTGCGGAGTGGGAACCGGCCGGCCGAGCAGATCCGCGATAGCGGTACGCGAGCCCCACGCGTAGGGGCGCACCGCGTTCCGCAGTAACTCCACAGTCCTTCTCGCTCTCTTCACCGCTGGTCAGGCATGCCGCTGCGGCGTGCCGGGCTCACCGCGCACGCCACGACGCCTACCTCGGCGTCAGCTTCGACCAGCATCGTCGGCGTCGGCCCTGGACCAGGACATCGCCTCTCCGCCACCAGTGCATCAGGGGCGCCCCTGGTAATTGCCCAAGGTTTTCGCCCCGCCCGTTCAGCGCACGGCCAGTGCCTGCCTGCCCGGACCTCCGAGCGTGCCCGCCGCGAGGCCCAGGTAGACCGCGGCGAGATCGAACCGCAATGCGAGCAGCGCCACCCGCAGCACCGCGTCCGCGTGGGCCGACTCGCCGGGAACGATCAGGTCGGCGCTCGGCAGCGACCCGGTCGCGGCGCGTTCCTCGTTCTCGGCGCGCGCGTCGTGCCGGGTGCCGATCAGGAAGACCCGCGGTGTCGCGCCCTGGTCCAGGTCGGGGTCGGCGAACAGGTCCGAGCCGGATTCGCGCACCGAGCGGTACAGGGCGTGCCGGGTCGTCGCCTGCGCGTGGTTCGTGACGTCGCAGGCCAGCCCCGCGTGCACGCCGAGCGCGTACGCGCCGTGGCCCGCGACGGCGGTGGCCAGCCGGTCCACGCCCCACAGCAGCGGTTCGTGGTCGGCCAGCCGCAGCGCCAACGCCTTCGCCGGGTTCATCAGCGGTTCCTGGCCGGGGTGCGCGCGTTCCGCCTCCCGGTCCAGCTCGTCGGCGAGCTGATCGGTGTCGCAGCGGGTGAGCCCCAGCGCGACGAGCACGCTGAGCCCCACGGTGAACACGTGCGCGAAGGTCAGCTCGTCGGGCACCGGGATGCGCGGGGCCACGACCTTCGCGCGGCCCGCGCCGGATGCGGCCACCGGCCCGTCCTCGGGCACGGCCAGCACCACCGAGGCGCCCCGCCGGGTCGCGGTGGCCACGCCGTCGGCGAGCACCGGGTCCCCCGGGTCGGGAGTGTGCGCGAAGACCACGTCCAGCGGTCCGACCCACACCGGGACGGTCTCCGCCACGATCACCGGGACGGGGCACGACGGCCCGGCCAGCGCGGCGAGCACCTCGCACACCCCCGGGCCGAGACCGGGCCGCGAGACCAGCACCAGCGAGCGCGGCCTGCCGTCGGCGAGGTCGTCGAACCCGGCGTCCCGCACGTTCTCCGCGGCCGCGCGCACCTGCGCGCCCGCGAGCGCGGCCGACCGCAACAGCCCGCGCGAATCGGCTTCGGTGAGCCGGTCAGGGTCGTCCAAAAGGCTGTCGTCGAGCACCGGAGGTCACCTCTCCCCGGTCGCGCCAGGATCGTCGGGGCCGCCGACGGCCTCCTCCAGCAGCAGCACCGGAATCCCGTCCCGGACGGGATAGCCGCGGCCGCACGAAGTGCACGTCAAGAACTCGTCCTGCGCGGCACCGGCGTCCGCGGCGCGCAACGCGCCGTGGTCCGGCGCCGGGCAGGCGAGGATCTCCAGCAATGTCGGTTCCAGAGCCACGGCCACGTTCCCTCCTGAGTCCACACCCGGTCCACGCCCAGCGGGCGGCATCACGCGTTCAGCCCCGCACCACTGCGAGCACCTCGTCGCGCAACGCGGCGACCGCGGTGGCGTCCGGCGCCTCCACGTTCAACCGCAGCAGCGGCTCGGTGTTCGAGGGCCGCAGGTTGAACCAGGAACCGTCCGACAGCTCCACGGTAAGCCCGTCGAGCTCGTCGATTCGAGAGCCCGGACGGTCCCGGTAGGTTTCGGCCACGGCGCGCATCCGCCCTGCCTGGTCGTCCACCGTCGAGTTGATCTCACCGGAGGCGGCGTAGCGGGAGTACTCGGCCATCAGTCCGGACAGCGGACCGGCCTGGCCGCCCAGCGCGGCCAGCACGTGCAGCGCGGCCAGCATGCCGGAGTCGGCCTTCCAGAAGTCCCGGAAGTAGTAGTGCGCCGAGTGCTCGCCGCCGAAGATCGCCCCGGTCTCGGCCATCGTCTGCTTGATGAACGAGTGCCCGACGCGGGTGCGCACCGGCTTGCCGCCGCGCTCGGCGACGATCTCGGGCACGGCGTGCGACGTGATCAGGTTGTGGATCACCGTGGCGCCCGGTTCCTTAGCGAGCTCGCGGGCCGCGACCAGCGCGGTGATCGCGCTCGGCGCCACCGGGTCGGCGTTCTCGTCCACCACGAAGCAGCGGTCGGCATCGCCGTCGAAGGCCAGGCCCGCGTCCGCGCCGACCTCGCGCACCTTCGCCTGCAGGTCCACCAGGTTCGCCGGGTCCAGCGGATTCGCCTCGTGGTTGGGGAACGTGCCGTCCAGCTCGAAGTACATCGGCACCAGCTCGACCGGCAGGCCCTCGAACACGGTGGGCACGGTGTGCCCGGCCATGCCGTTGCCCGCGTCGACGACGACCTTCAGCGGCCGGATCTCCCGCAGGTCCACCAGATCGCGCAGGAAGCGCGCGTAGTCGGCGGCCATGTCGCGCTCGGAAACGGTGCCCTTCGCGCCCAGGAACTCCGGCACGCCGTGCGAGACGAGCTCCTGGATCTCGGACAGGCCGCTGTCCTGGCCGACCGGCGCCGCGCCCGACCGGCACAGCTTGATGCCGTTGTACTGCGCGGGATTGTGGCTGGCGGTGAACATGGCGCCCGGCAGCTCCAGCGTGCCGGAGGCGAAGTAGAGCAGGTCCGTGCTGGCCAGCCCGATGGAGATCACGTTCACGCCCTGGCCGGTGATGCCCTCGGCGAACGCGGCGGCGAGGCCGGGCGAGGAGTCGCGCATGTCGTGGCCGACGACGACGGCGGGACCGCCGACGAGCCTGGTGAACGCGGCGCCGATCTCCCGAACCACGTCGGCGTCGAGCTGCTCATCCACCACCCCGCGGATGTCGTACGCCTTGACGATCTCCGACAGGTCCCGCACGCTGCACATCCCTACGTAGTCCGGCCAACCTCGGTGCGGTCCGAGCCTACCGGCGATCGGTGATCTTGCGGAGAGCTCCCGACGGCCACGAGCGGCACGTCACGTTCCGCGCGCCGGCTCACTCGTCGCGGGGGTCGGGCAGCGCGCGCAGATGGCCGCGCCTGCCGCCGCCCACGGAGAAATCCGATGACTCCACCGGCAGGTCGGAACGCCCCGCCTCGCGGACCGCCTCGGCGAGCGCCGTCAGGTCGTCCACGGACCGGTCGGGCAACGCGAACTCGCCCTCGTAGCGGACGACCTCCCAGCCCTTCGGCACCGTGAGCCGCAGCGCGTGCTCTTCGCACAGGTCGTAGCTGTGGGGTTCCGCGTACGTGGCCAGCGGTCCGACCACCGCGGTGGAGTCCGCATAGGCATACGTAAGCGTCGCAACGGCCGGGTTGGTACACCCGGTCCGCGAGCACCGCCTCACGCTCCGCACGACTGGCACGATAGCGCCCTCCGTCCAGCCCGTGCCGGAGGCACGCGGAAACGTCCTCGCCCACCCTCCCCGGGCACGGCCGCCGCAAGCCGCTCACCGGGACGTTCGCACTGGTCGACGGGTTTGTTCGCGCTGCGCTGAAGTCGCGCCCGGCGATCCGGTGACACCGAGTGCTCGCATCCGGTGCCGCAAGGGGACCCGAACGGGCATCCCCGTGGGGAGCCCGAGGGCGTACCCTCAGCCCGTGGTGACCGCACGTGGATATCGCCGCCGCACGCTGGCCCGGCGGGATCGTCGAGGACGCGGCCTTCGCGGCCCCCTGTACCCGTCGTCGGTCCCGGTGGCGCGCAGCCGTTCGCAGCGGTTCGACGCGATCGTCCTGGAAGCCCTGGAACCGATCGAGCAGCGCTGGCACGCCGAGCTGACCGAGCTCGACGTGGCGGTCGACGAGGTCCCGGAGGTCCAGGTCACCGCTCCCGAAAAAGTCGTCTGGGACGACGACGTCGTCGTCGACGCGAACGTGCCGCTGGCACGCCTGGTGCCCGCCGGGGTCGACCGCCGCGGCCTGCCGACCCGCGCCCGCATCGTGCTCTACCGCCGCCCGCTGGAAGCCCGCGCCCGCGACGGCCAGGACATGGCCGACCTGCTCCACGACGTGCTCATCGAACAGGTGGCGACCTACCTAGGCCTAGACCCAGACGTAATCGAAGGCCAGTGACCCCGGCGGCTCGTTTTGCTCGTGTGGTCGGGTGGCGGAACCTCAGTGCCTTCCTCGCTGCGGGATCTTTTTCCCAAGTGGCTCCGCCACGAGGGAAAAAGCCGTCCTCGCGAGAAGAACGCTGAGAACCCGCCGGTGACCGGCTTTTCGACGTGGGCTATGCGCTGACGCGCATCCGAGCACGGCCTTCGGCCGCGAGGCACGGCTTCGCCGCAAGAGGGTCTTGATGTTTGTTGTTGCAGGTGGGCGGGGTTCGTGGTCGTTGCCTGGTCAGCGGCGGAGCCGCTGATGACCAGCTAGAGCTAGACGACCACCGGCGGGTTCCCAGCGGCTTCCGCCACCCGACCCACTGCTCCAAGCCGAGATCAAAGACAGGCGGTGAGGTTGCAGGTCGGCGCGTTTCGCGGGTCGGGCGGGGGGGTGGCTCCGGTCAGTTCCGCGTTCCTGTTCGGCGGCGGGAGGGGAGGGCTCCGATGGCTGTGAACAGGATTGCGGCTGCTTGGAGGACCAGGAGGGCTGTGCGGGAGGAGTCTCCGTAGCCGATGCGGACCTCGCTGGCGGAGTCCGGCATCGGGACCGCGACCTGGTGGCCCCAGGCTTCGGCCAGCGGTGCCTCCTCGCCGTTGATCTCCGCGTGCCAGCCCGGCTCGTGCTCGGCGGCCAGCAGCAGCACCCGGCCGATGCCGCCGTCCGAGACCCGCACCGCCACCTCCGGCAGCGTCGCGGGCACGCGCAGCGGGCGGGCCTGCGGGGAAGGAACGCCCTCCAGCCTCGCCTGCCGGGCGAGGTCGGGGCCGAGCAGCTGGACCGGGCCGGCGGGCAGCAGCACCCGCAGCACCGGTGAGCCGTCGCCGAGCGTGCCGTGATCGGCGACCAGGTCACCGGCCGCCGTCCGCACCCGGTTCGCCGTCGCCTCGTCCGGCACCGCGACGTGGCCGACGCCGCGCGCCGCCGCGGCAGCGAGCGCGGTGCGCACCCGCTGCGGATCGCCGGAGAGCAGCTCCGCCTCCGCCTCCCGCAACCACCGCACCGCTCCCGGCACCGGAACGAGGTCGTCGTCGCCGAAGTGCGGAGCACGCCCCTCGACCACCCGTGCGGGCGCCGAACCCGGCTCGATCACCAGCAGGCCACCCGGGCCGTCGAGTTCCGCGACCAGCGCCGCGGTCCCGCCCGCCGGTTCACCGCGCAGCGGACCCCGCCCGGCGAGCACCGCGCTCACCCCGGTGACCAGCAGCGCTCCGGTCAGCGCTGCGGCGAGCGCCCGGCGCGGCACCTGCTCGGGCAACGGCCCCGACGCCAGCACCATCCACATCAGGCCCGCCGCGGCGACGATCAACGGCGCACCGGTTCCACCGGTGCTCGCCGGACCGCCGGCGAGGGGTTCCGCCGCGACGACGTCCACCACCACGGCCGCCGACCACCCGGCGACCGCCGTGACCGCCCCCGGCACCATCGCCCGGCTCGGCGCGAGGGCCACCGCCAGCAGCACCGCGAGCACCAGCAGCGCGCCCGCCCAGGTCGCGGGCGACCCGTCGGCGCTCAGCGCCGCCAGCCAACCGCCCGCGGGCACCTCGGAGAAGCGCGCGCCGAGGCCGTGCAGCAGCAGCTCCGGGTGCCGCAGCAGCACCACCGGCCACGGCAGCAGGCAGGCGATGGGCAGCAGCACCAGCGCCGCCAGGCCCGCCATCCGGCGCTGCGCCCGGCGCGCCTCCCCCGGCACCGCCACGAAACCGACCAGCGCCAGCAGGACCAGCAACGCCTGCACCAGCGGCGCGAACGCCCCGAGCACGGCCAGGCCGAGCGCCGTCGCGCACGCCGTGCCCAGCCAGTGCCGCGACTGGGCCAGCATCGCCAGCCGGGACAACCCGATCACCGAGGCGATGCCCGCCAGCAACGGCGGCACCAGGACGTGCGCCACGACGACGTCGAGACGCCCCTGCCCCGCCGAAGCCGTCGCCACCGGCAGCAACGCGTACGCACCCGCGGCCAGCGCCCGGTGCGCGGCGCGCATCGGCAACGACCGGGTCGCGGCGTAGGCGGTGAGCCCGGCCAGCGGAACGCCGAACAGCAGCAGCACCGCCACCACCGCGGGCGGTCCGCCCAGCGGCGCGAGGACCGTGCCCAGCATCGCGAGCACCAGCAGCGAAGCCGACGCGGGCGCGCCGGTACCGCCGTTCACGGGATGCCAGGAAGCGAGGTAGTCCCGCCAGGTCGTGCCCAGGTCCACGGCGGGCAGCAGCCTGCCGCCCTGCAGCTCCACGCCGAAGCGGGCGTGCTCGGCGACGAGCCCGTGCGCGATCAGCGCGAACGCGATCAGCGCGGCGGTCAGCACCACGGGCGGCGTGAGCAGCAGTTCCCGCAGCACGCGCCGCCGGTCCACCTGCACCAGCAGCAGCTGCCGGTCCGGTTCCGGCGCGTTCCGGGCGTCGCGGGGAACGGGTGAGGGGCGCGGCTTCGACTCCTCCACGGGCACCGCTTCGACGGGCACCACCACCGGGCCCGCGGGGCGGCGCAACCCGCCGACGCTGCGCCGGCGGCCACCGGGCTTGGCGAGCGCGCCCGCGGGGAGCGCGGCGGGTCCGACGGAACGGGGCACGGCCGAGTCGTCGATGGCGGTGACGCGGCCCGGCCCGAGCGCGCCCGGAGTGCGGCCGAGCACGACCTCGCGCCGCACCCGCTCCCGGACGAGTCCCGCGAACGCGGCTCTGATCCCGTTGCGCAAACGGGTCAACCGGCTGGTCAGCAGCCCGCGAACCTCGGACGGGGTCGGTGTGGTGGCGCGCCGCAGCGCGCGCGCCGAACGCAGGTCCATGCGACCGCCGACCAGCGCGGCCACCACCGCCGCCTCGGCCGACACGTCCCGGCGGCGCCACAGCAGGGCGTAGCCCGCGGCCCGCAGCAGCGACAGCGCCAGCAACCGCGGCACGCCCAGCAGGAACGACCAGAACGAGGCGTTGACCAGGAAGGTGCGCACACCACCGACCCGCTCGGCGGCCCGTAAGGAGCGCTGCTGCGCCGCGTCCGGAACCCGGTCCCCGCGGCGCAGATCACCGGCGTGGCGCATCCGGGCGCTGGGCACGCACAGCACCAGGTGCCCGTCGGAGTTGGCCCGCCAGCCGAAGTCGATGTCGTCGAAGCCCAGCGGCAGCGCCGCGTCGAAACCGTCGAGGCGTTCGAAGACGTCCCGCCGGATCAGCGCGCCGGCGGTGGACACCGCCAGCACCTCGGACACGGCCAGCAGGTCGGTGGTCCCGGGCCCGCTCGCGTCCTGGGAAGCGGCGATCTCGCCGGTGCCGTCGAGCTCGGCGTCGTCCTGCGCACCGGAGTCGTGCTCCGCTCCCCCGGTCTCGTCCGCTTCAGCTGCTTCGTCCGCTCCAGTCGCTTCGGCCGGATCGGCGGCGTCGCCGGGATCGGTGGAGTCCGCACCGGCTTCGGCGTCCTCAGGGGATGCGCTCGTGGTCGGCGAGCTCTGCCCGGAGAGCCCCCAGTCGAGTTCCGGATCGGCCTCGGCCGACCCGATCCCGGTCTGGCGATTGCCCGAGGCGTCCGTGGACAACCCGGCGTCGACCACCAGCCGCGGATCGTCCCAGTCGAGGCCCAACGGCCCCAGCACCGCGGCCGTCGAGTCCAGCTCGGCGACGCCGAGCAGTTGCCGCAGGCAGTCCGGGGCGGGCGCGGAGTCGTCGTGCAGCAGCCACAGCCACCGGCCCGGATCGCCCCACCGCGACACCGCGTGCTCCGCCGCGGCCGACACCGCGGCGCCGAAACCGGTGTCCGGCGGCAGTTCCAGCACCCCGTCGACCAGGTCCTCCGCCTCGGCCAGCAGCCGAGCGGTGTCGTCGGCGGAACCGGTGTCGACGGCGAGCAGGTGCCGCGGCCGGACGGTGAGCTCGCGCAGCGCGGCCAGCACCTCCGGCAACCTGCGGTCGCCGTCGTGGCACACCAGCACCGCCACTACCGGCGCGGTGTTCAAGCGCGGCGCGGTCCCGACCACTGTGTCCTCCCCTGCCGTGGTGCGATCACCGCACGACGGTAGTGGACCGAGGCCCGGCAGCTCAGAGCCTGTCTCACGAAGGCGCCTCGTGGAAGGGGCGATGCCGGTGATCCCGGTTGCGGCCGGGCCGATCAGGTCGGGCGCGGACGGGGAACGGCCGGTGGGAGGCCGGGCCCGGCGAGGCGCCGGTCCGCGCTCGGACCGGCGGGGCCGGGCCCGGCCTCACACCGCCTGTCGCTTGAGGCGGCGGCGCTCCCGTTCGGACAGCCCGCCCCAGATCCCGAAGCGCTCGTCGTGTTCCAGCGCGTACTCCAGGCATTCCGGCCGCACCTCGCAGCCCGCGCAGATGCGTTTGGCCTCGCGAGTGGAGCCGCCCTTCTCCGGGAAGAACGCTTCCGGATCGGTTTGCGCGCACAATGCGCGTTCCTGCCACTCCTGTTCCGGCTCACCCAGTTCGAAGAGCTGGGCGAGCACATCGGCATCCGTGGTCTCGGATTCCTGCGGATCCCCCCATTGCATCAGGTTCCCCTGCTGCAGCGGATGACTCTGTTCCATCAAGCGGCCCTGTTCCATCAGGTGGGCTTGACCTGTCTCCCACATTGGTCCTCCCCCGATCGCTCCCGTTCCCCGCGGTCCTCCCCAGGACCGTTCGGGATGCACTCCGGACGCGAGGCGCGCAGCGTCCCGCGTCGCCGCCCGGGCAGGGCACCGGCCCTCTCACCGCGACCGCCCGTTCGACCATGGTCACCACCAGGGCTCCCTTTCCCCGGCCACCGCTTCGAATCCGCCGCGGAAAATCCACGAGGTGGAAAACCGATCCGGACGATTCGTCGCGATTCGCCGCTGACGACCGGTCTGCCTAGCGGAGCACCGCCGGACGAACCCGCCGCCGAGCAATCATTTCAGCGGAGAATGACACCGCTGTGATTACACCGGTGTAGCTCCACTCGGTCAAGCGGAGCCAACCCGTTGAGGGACCCCGCGGTGCCCGCCGCATGACGCAACTTCGGCGCACTTTTGTTCGCAGCCCAATACTCCAGGTGGCGGCGTCGCGCAGCGCCGATCGACGCTTTTCACCCGCCGGTCCCGTGCGCCCGTCGCGGGGCGGGGACACTGAGGGGGTGAACAAGCGCGTGAGTCCCCTGTTCCTCGGCCTGCTCGGCGTGACCGTCCTGGGCGGTGTGCTGGCCACGTTCGACAACTCGTTCGCCGGCGTCACCGGCGTGGTGCTGATCGTCCTGGGCGGTTGGGCGACGTCGTTGTGCCTGCACGAGTTCGGGCACGCGATCACCGCCTTCCGCGGTGGCGACCGCGCGGTGCAGGCGAAGGGCTACCTGACGCTGGATCCGCGCCGCTACACCGATCCGGTGCTGAGCATCGTGCTGCCACTGCTGTTCGTGATCGCCGGTGGCATTCCGCTGCCCGGTGGCGCGGTGTGGATCAACCACCACGCGCTGCGCTCCCGGCGCACCGAGTCGATGGTGTCGCTGGCCGGGCCGCTGACGAACCTGGTGCTGGGGATGCTGATCACCGCGGTGGTGCAGCTGTTCCCGATGCCGGGGCACTTGGGCGCGGGCCTGTCGTACCTGGCGTTCCTCCAGGTGATCGCGTTCGTGCTGAACATCCTGCCGATCCCGGGCCTGGACGGGTACGGGGCGATCGAGCCGTGGCTGTCGTACCGGGCGCGCGAGCTGGGCGAGAAGGCGCGGATGTGGGCGCCGCTGGTGCTGTTCCTGCTGCTGTTCGCGGTGCGGCCGGTGGCGCAGGCGTTCTTCGGGATCGCCTACCTGATCTTCGGCGCGGTCAGCGGCGACACCTGCCTGGTCCAGGTCGGCCAGCTCACGTTCCGCTTCTGGGAGCTCTCCAGCTCCAGCGTGACCCCGGAGATGTGCGCCGTGATCCGGTGACGCAGCGGACATCGACCGCCCCCAGGTTCCCGACCGGAGGGCCCCGTCCACGTGCGAGGATCGCGGGGTGAAGGTCGTAGCACTGGTCGGCGGAGTGGGCGGGGCGCGGTTCCTGCTGGGAGTCAAAGCAGCGCTGGGCATGCCCGCGCTCGGCGAAGGTGACCGCGAGTCCCCGCACGAGGTGACCGCCGTGGTCAACATCGGCGACGACGCGTGGATGCACGGATTGCGGGTCTGCCCGGACCTCGACACCTGCATGTACACGCTCGGCGACGGCATCGACTCGGCGAAGGGCTGGGGACGCGTCGACGAGACGTGGTCGGTGAAGGAGGAGCTGGCCGCCTACGGTGCCGAACCGAGCTGGTTCGGGCTGGGCGACCGGGACATCGCCACGCACCTGGTGCGCTCCCGCATGCTGCGGGCGGGGTATCCGCTCTCGGCCGTGACGGAGGCGCTGTGCGATCGCTGGCGGCCCGGCGTGCGGTTGCTGCCGATCAGCGACGACCGGGTGGAGACGCACGTCGCCATCGAGGACCCGGCCACCGGCGAGCCCGCCGCGGTGCACTTCCAGGAGTGGTGGGTGCGCCACCGCGCGGAGCCGGTCGCGAACGCGATCGTGCCGGTCGGCGCGGACGAGGCGACGCTCGCGCCGGGCGTGGCCGAGGCGGTCGCCGAGGCGGACGTGGTGCTGGTCGCCCCGTCGAACCCGGTGGTGAGCGTGGGCACGCTGCTGGCCGTTCCGGGATTCCGCGCGGCGCTGCGCTCGACGAAGGCGCCGGTGGTGGGCCTGTCCCCGATCATCGACGGCCGTCCGCTGCGCGGCATGGCCGACGCCTGCCTGACCGCGATCGGCGTGGAGACCTCCGCCGAGGCCGTCGGCAGGCTCTACGGTTCCCGCTCGGAGTCCGGTGACGGCGTGCTCGACGCCTGGCTGGTGCACACGGGCGACAAGGCCGACGTGCCGGGCGTTGCCGTGCGCGACGTGCCGCTGCTGATGTCCGATGTGGACGCGACGGCGAAGATGGCGCGGGCCGCGTTCGCGGCGGCCGGGCTCTCGGTTCCGGAGGGGTCATGAGGGATCACGCGGCGACCGCGGGGCTGCAGCTGTTCGCGGTGACCGGACTGCCGGAGTTCGGACCCGGCGACGACGTGGCGGCCTCCGTCGCCGCGAACGCGCCGTGGCTGTCCGACGGGGACGTCGTGGTGGTCACCAGCAAGGTCATCTCGAAGGCCGAGGACCGGATGGTCCGCACCCCGGCCGATCCGGAGGCCAGGGAGCAGCTGCGCCGCGAACTGGTGCGCTCCGAGGCGACGGCGGTGCTGGCCCGGTTCCGGAACACGCTGATCACCCGCAACCGGCTGGGCATCGTGCAGGCCGCGTCCGGGGTGGACGCCTCGAACGTGGCGCTGGACCGGATCGCGCTGCTGCCGGAGGACCCGGACGCCTCCGCTCGCCGGTTGCGGGCGGGGCTGGCCGACCGGCTGGGCGTGCAGGTCGCCGTGGTGATCACCGACACGATGGGCCGGACCTGGCGCAACGGGCAGACCGACGCCGCGATCGGCGCGGCGGGCCTGCGGGTGCTGCATCACTACGAGGGCAGCGTCGACGCGCAGGGCAACGAGCTGGCCGTCACCGAGGTCGCCATCGCCGACGAGATCGCGGCGGCGGCGGACCTGGTGAAGGGCAAGCTCGGCGGCGTGCCCGTCGCGGTGGTGCGCGGGCTGCGCACCGAGGACGACGGCTCCACCGCCCGCGACCTGACCCGCCCGGTGGAGCACGACCTGTTCCGGATGGGGACGAACGAAGCCCTCGCGCAGGGGCGCCGGGAAGCGGTGCTGGTGCGCCGGTCGGTGCGCTCGTTCAGCGCGGAACCGGTGGACGAGCAGGCCGTGCGGCGCGCGGTCGGTGCCGCGCTGACCGCTCCCGCGCCGCACCACACGAAACCGGTCCGGTTCGTGTGGCTTCGGGACCGGGCGCTGCGCGCGAAGCTGCTCGACGCGATGCGCACCGCGTGGCTGTCCGACCTGCGCGGCGACGGCCGCGAGGAGAGCTCCGCGCAGCGCCGGGTGGGCCGGGGCGACCTGCTGTACTCGGCGCCGGAGCTGGTGCTGCCGTTCCTGGTGCGGGACGGTTCGCACGCCTACCCGGACGCGCGGCGGTCCGAGGCGGAGCGGGCGATGTTCA
This sequence comes from Saccharopolyspora sp. NPDC002578, assembly GCF_053592695.1. Classification (NCBI taxonomy): domain Bacteria; kingdom Bacillati; phylum Actinomycetota; class Actinomycetes; order Pseudonocardiales; family Pseudonocardiaceae; genus Saccharopolyspora; species Saccharopolyspora sp. NPDC002578. The sequence continues at coordinate 16,462 of NZ_JBSFWJ010000049.1, forward strand.
CCGTCGCCGGCGGCGCCGCGGTGCAAGGGCTGCTCGTGTCGCTGGCGGCGGAGGAGCTCGGGTCGTGCTGGGTGTCCTCGACGTTGTTCTGCCCCGACGTGGTGCGGGCCGCCCTGGAGCTGCCGGAGTCGTGGGAGCCGCTGGGCGCGGTCGCCGTCGGCCACCCGGCCGAACCGGTCGACGGCCCCCGCCCGCCGCGCGACCTCGACGACGGGCTCGTGGAGCTGTGAGCTCCTGAACTGCCGGAACCGCGCCGTCGCGACGCCTCGCCGGACGGCGCCCTCGCCGCCGGAGGTGGTCGGGGACACTGGTGCGGTGACGACGGAGCAGAGCGACCACGTGACCGGTGAGACCGCGCACGACGAGGAGCTGCACGCGGACGCGGTGCGGACGCTGCGCTACTGGGCGCCGGCCGAAGCCGCGCAGGAGGCGCTGCGCCACGCGTTCCTCGCGCTGCTCGACGCGCGCCCGGACGCGTGCCGCCGCGCGTGCGCGCCGGGGCACGTGACGGCCTCCGCCGTGCTGGTGGACGCGGCCGGGGAGCACGTGATGCTGACCTTGCACCCGCGCGTCGGGAAGTGGCTGCAGCTCGGCGGGCACTGCGAACCGGAGGACGCTTCGCTGGCCGGTGCCGCGCTGCGCGAGGCCACCGAGGAGTCCGGGGTCGACGGGCTGGTGGTGGCGCCGGAGCCGGTGCACGTGGACGTGCACCCGATCACCTGCTCGCTCGGGGTGCCGACGCGGCACTTCGACGTGCGCTACGTCGTGCGGGCGCCCGCGGGCGCGCAGCCGGTGCGCAGCGACGAGTCCCTGGACCTGCGCTGGTGGCCGATCGACGCGCTGCCCGCGGACTCCGACCTCGGCCCGCTGCTCGACGCCGCCCGCCCGCACCTGCGGTGATCGGGAAGGCTCACCCGACGAGCCGGAGCTCGCACCGGATCCGCTCCGTCCGAGCCGGCCGCCGATCCCCCGTCACCAACGCCATCCCGTGCGCCTCGGCGACCGCCACGTACGCCGCGTCGTAGGCGGTGATGCTGCCGCGGAGATCCCGGATCCGATCCGACACCGGCGGCGTGAGCGGTGGATTCGTGATGTAGGTGGCCTTCAAACGGCGGAGCACGACTTCGGCGTTCTCCTGGGTGATCTTGCGCCCCGGTACCAGCCCGCGAAGGACGTTCATCGGCTCAACGGACGGATGTGGCGGGGCAGCCCAGCCGGGTCTGCCCCCGGCGTCGTCCTGATCTGCGGGCCGCTGTGATCTCCTCCCAGGAAGAACGCCACCAGGGTCGAAGTGTCGACAACGATCACGCGGCGCCCGTCTCCTCCGGCTAGCCGGGCGCCGCACCACGCGCCGTTCGCACGGCATCCACGATCTCGTCCATGCTGAGCGGCCCGCCGCCGACCGGTTCCATCTCGGCGATTTCCGCGTTGCGCGCGAACTTCGCCTCCCGTTCGAGGACGAGGAGCAGGTAGTTCTGCATCGACTGCCCGCTGCGCTCAGCAGCGCGACCGAGCAGCTCTTTGACCTCGTCCGGCACGTTCCGAACCGTTATGGCCGTCATGCGGTCATTGTGCTGGCATCGCGGGCGTCAGCGTGGCGGGTCAGCTGTCGCGGTAGTCGCGGGCGGGCAGGCGGGGGCCGAAGCGGGGGCGGGTGGCTCCGGCGGCGCTCAAGTAGCGCACGGCGCGGTGGCGGTGGCCCGCGTAGGGGGCGAGCGCGTCGAGCATCTCCGCGTCGTCCATCGGCCGGCCCGCCAGCGCGAGGCCCACGATCGTCGGCAGGTGGTAATCGCCGACGCTGACCGCGTCCGGATCGCCCCAGGCCCGCTGCGCCACCTCCGCCGACGTCCACGGGCCGATGCCCGGCACGTGCTCCAGCAGCGCGCGGCCCTCCGCGCCACCGAGGTCCACGGCCCGCTCCAACCGGTGCGCGACGCCCGCCGCGGCGATCAGGGTGCGCCGACGGGCACCGTCGACGCCCGCCTTGTGCCACTCCCAGTCGCGGATCTCCCGCACCTGGCGCGGAGTCGGCGGCGCGCACAGCCCGCGCGGCGCGGGCCCCGGCGCGGGAGTGCCGAACCGGCGGCACAGCTCCCGCCAGGAGCGCCACGCCTCCCGGTTGGTGACCTTCTGCTCCAGCACCGCCGCCACGAGCACGTCCCACACCCGGCCGGACGAGCACAGCCGCATCCCCGGCGCGGCCCGCCTGCCGCGCCGGACCATTTCGTGCGCGGCGACGAAGCCACCGTCGTCGTCGGCGGCACCGAGCAGCTCCGGCACGCGCGCGAGCACGACCTCCGCACCGTCGCCCCAGGCCTCGGCGGTGACCTCGCCCGCCGGGTCGACCGCGATCCGCAGCGTCGCGGCACCGCGCGCGGTGGTCGTCGCCAGCCACCACGCGCCGGAGTCCGCCACCGAACTCGTCGGATCGCCGCTGCCCCTGCGCAGCGGCGAGAGCACCCGCGCCAGGTCGAACGGGCCCGAGGGCGACCAGGTCGTGCGCATCAGCTCGTCATCTCCGGTCCGCCGAGAACCGCACGCCACCGGCGGGGATCTCCACCGACGGCCACACGCGGGCGCCGTCGAGCAGTTCGCAGCCGTCGCCGACCACCGCGCCGTCGCCGATCACCGCGCCGCGCAGCGTCACGCCGGAGCCGACGCGGGCGCCCGCGCCGATCACGCAGCCCCGCACCTCGGAACCGGCGCCGACGTGCGCGCCGTCGAACAGCATCGAGCCGGTGACCTGCGCTCCCGCGGCGACGACGGCGTCGGCTCCGACGGTGCTGCCGCCGTCGACCACGGCGTCCTCGGCCACCCGAGCTCCCGGCAGGACCAGCGCCTCCCCCGGCCGTCCCGGCAGCGCCGCCGACGGCAGCTCACCGCGCACCAGGTCCGCCGAGCCCCGCACGTACGCGGCCGGGGTCCCCATGTCCAGCCAGTACGAGGAGTCCACGTGGCCCTGCAGCCGCTTGCCGTCGGCCAGCAGGCCGGGGAAGGTCTCCCGCTCCACCGACACCCGGCGCCCCGCCGGGATGTCCTCGATCACGGGCCGGCGGAACACGTAGCAACCGGCGTTGATCTGGTCGACCGGCGGATCCTCGGTCTTCTCCAGGAACGCGGTCACCCGGCCGTCGGCGTCGGTCGGAACGCAACCGAACTGGCGCGGATCGTCCACCTTGACCAGGTGCAACGTCACCTCCGCCGCGCTGCTGCGGTGCGTGTCGACCAAGGACCGCAGGTCGAGGCCGGAGAGGATGTCCCCGTTGAACACCAGCACGTCGCGCTCCCGCAGCAGGTGCGAGACGTTGCGGATGGCGCCCGCCGTGTCCAGCGGCTCGTCCTCGACGACGTACTCCAGCTCCAACCCGAACGCGGAGCCGTCGCCGAAGTGCTCCGCGAACACCTCCGCCTTGTAGGAGGTGCCGAGCACCACGTGCTCGATGCCCGCCGCCCTGATCCGCGCCAGCAGGTGGCTCAGGAAAGGCACTCCGGCGGTGGGCAGCATCGGTTTCGGCGCCGAGAGCGTCAGCGGGCGAAGCCGCACGCCCTGGCCACCGACCAGCACCACCGCCTCCGCGTCGCGCAGCGGGCCGGGCGGACCATCGGGACCGGCGGTCATGCCGGACCTCCTTCCTCGCGCCGGGGTTCGCCCCGGCCTCCGGTACGGGTCGCCGTGATGCCCGCCGAGGGGGTTCTCCCCCGAACGCGCACCGGGCGTGCCCAGTAGATCCTGACGAAAACCCGTTGGGGGGAATACTGTGACAATGGTGGCGGCATAATGGAGGCCGGGCTCCGGCTCAGTGGAATCGGTCACCTCCATGCCTGATCACCGCACCCCGCCACGGCACCGCAGGACCCTCCCGGAGCACGACACGACGTCGTGCGCCGGACGGCACGGCGGCACCGCGGCAGCGAGTTCGAGGCGCCGGACCCGTCCGGCCGTCCCGGATCGCTCCGAGCACGAACGCCACGAGCGGCGTCACGACACCACTGCCTCGGCGTCGCGACGACCCGCACCGTGGTGGCACCATGATCGTCGCGTCGCGGCGGGGCACCACCCCGCGGCACGTGACGAGAACACCGGGCAGATCACCCACACCAATTCCGGCCGCGGGCCGGGGGCGGCGGATACAGTGCGACGACGCGGACCGGTACCGGAAACCGCGCCGCGGCGCGGATCGAAGTCGAACCCCGTGCCGCGACGCGGACGGGGCACGCATACCTTGCCGCGAGACGGCGAGAACACGAAGGGACCGCGGCGCAGCGAGCACCTCAGCGTCGCACCGCGGTAGCGCAACGGTCGCGACGCGGCCGAGAACCCGACGGCGAAAGCATGGAGAGGCACCGCTATGGACCCGCGGGACCGAGCCGACGAAACACTTGCTCGTGCGCGGGCACGGGGCACGTTCGTCGTCACACCGGACAACGCCAGCTCGCCGATGGACGCTTCGACGACCGTGCGGATCCCGCGCACCGTGGTCGCCGCCGCCGATCAAGCCCCGGCCGACACCGACTCGACCATGGCCATCCCGCAGTCCGCCCGGCAGCAGCAGCGCCCTGAGCAGCGGCAGCAATCGCAGACCGGGCAGCAGCAGGCGCAGGCGGGACAGCCGCAGTCGCAATCGCAGACCGGGCAGCAGCAGGCGCAGTCCGGACAGGCGCAACAGCAGACCGGGCAGCAGTACTCGGGACAGCAGCAGCCCGCGCCGCAGCAGGCGGGGCAGTACGGCGGCCGGCAGCAGGGCCAGCAGCCGTCTTCGCAGCAGCAGCACAACGACGGGTACAGCTGGCCGGCGGAGGACTACGGGCAGCTGCCGCCGAACCCGTACCAGGCGCAGCGCGGCGAGGGCCAGTTCGGCCCGCTCGGTTCGCGAGCGGCTCGGCAGAACCAGCAGTACTAGCCCGCGGCGCGCACCGGCACCGCCGGGATTCGTCGCCGCGCCCGCCTGCTCGCGGGAAGCCGGTTCGGGCGCCGCGGACCGCGCGGCGCCCCGACCCGTTACTTCGCCTTCGCGCGCACTTCCAGCCGCGCCCGGACCGCCAGCGCGGCCCGCAGCGCGAGGCGCAGCGGCGCCCACACCGCGCCCCGGTGCCGGTCGGCGAGGTAGCGGTAGGCGCTGCGGTGGTGCTCCACCAGCATCCTGCCGGGCGTCTTCGACGTGGCGTGCCCGCCGACGTGCGTGATCCGGGCGCTCGGCACGTACACGTTGAGCCAGCCCTTGCGGGCCAGCCGGTCGCCCAGGTCGACGTCCTCGAAGTACATGAAGTAGCGCGGGTCGAACCCGTCGATGCCGTCGAAGGCCTCGCGCCGCACCAGCAGGCACGAACCGGACAGCCAGCCCGCGGTGCGCTCGGCGACCTCCGCTTCGGACTGCCGGTAGGCGCGCGTCCACGGGTTGCTCGGCCACACCCGGCCGAACGCGGCGTGCCCGGCGCCGCGGCCCAGCGAGGGCAGCAGCCGGGCCGACGGGTAGACGTCGCCGTTCGGTTCCGTGATCAGCGGGCCGAAAGCGCCGCCGCGCGGCCAGCGGGCGGCCGCGGCCAGCAGCTCGTCCAACGCGCCCGGTGCCCATTCGATGTCCGCGTTGCTGATCACCACCCAGCCGACCTCGGGTCCGAGCGCGGCCACGCCGCGGTTCGCTCCCCCGCCGAAGCCGAGGTTCGCCCCGGTCGGGAGGAATTCGACGTCGGCGCGGGTCTCGGCGGCCTGTTCCGGCGTCCCGTCGGTCGACCCGTTGTCCGCGAGGATCACCCGCACCGGGCGGTCGGTCGCCGCCTTGATCGAGTCGAGGTTGCGGTCCAGGGTCTCGCCGGGCGAGTAGGTCACGATGACGATGGCGAGCTCGTCGCCTTGGCTGCGGGAGGAGGCGGTCACGCCCGGACATTCTGCCGAACGGCGTTCGGCGGCCTCGGGGCGGTGAGCCCGTGTCAGCGGGTGCGGCGGTGCACGTGGTGCGCACGGGAGTAGGCCTCGCGGTGCTCGGCCGCGCACGCGGCCCAGGTGAACTCCTTCGCGCGGCGTTGCGCGGCGGTCGACAGGGCCGAGCGCCGGGCGGGGTCGTCGAGCAGTTCGGTGAGCCCGCCCGCGATCTCGGCGGGCCCCACGCCGCAGTAGGCGACGGCGTCGCCGCCGACCTCCGGCAGGCTCAACCGCCCGGTCGTGAGCACCGCCGCGCCGCAGGCCATCGCCTCCAGCACCGGCAGCCCGAAGCCCTCGCCGATGCTCGGGTAGGCGACCACCTGCGCCCCGCCGAGGAATCCGGGCAACTCCGGGAACGGCACGTACCCGGCGCGGATGACGCGGATGCGGTGCGGCACCGCCTCCAGCGCCCGCTCCACCCGGGTGTCCCAGCCCGGTTGCCCGGCCAGCACCAGCGCCGGGTCGTCCGCGCGACCGCGAGCCGCCGTGGTGAAGCCCTTGATCAGCGCGGGCACGTTCTTGCGCGGTTCGAGGGCGCCGAGGAACGCCACGTACGGCTGGTCGCGCAGGCCCAACCGGTCCCGCACGGCGCGGACCTCCGCGGGCGACGGCGGGTGGAAGTGGTCCGGGTCGACGCCGTGGTGCATGACGTGCACGGCGTCGCGGTCGGCTCCGGCGCTGCGCGCCAGCTCGTCGGCGGTCGCCTCGCTGGGCACCACGCACAGCGTGGCGCGGCGCAGCGCGGCCTTCGTCCAGGCTCGGAAGAAGCGGGCCTTCACCGGCGAGTGCAGCGCGGCGTCGGTGAAGAAGGTCGCGTCGTGCAGCGTGACCACGGACGCGGCCGGGTTCGCCAGCGGCGTCGTGTAGTGCGGCGAGTGCAGCACCTGCGCTCCGAGCCTGCGCACCAGCCTCGGCAGCGTGGTCTGCTCCCAGGTGAGCCGGGCCGTGCGCGTCGCCACCGCCTCCGCGGCCGGGATGATCCGGCTGTTCGGAGCGAGCCGCCCGTACAGCGCCGCGTCCCGCGGCTGGCAGGCCACGCTCAGGTGCGCGCCGTCCTGGTCGAGGGCGGCCAGCAGCGAATCGACGTAGCGACCGACGCCACCGCGGTCCGCGGGAACGGCGGTGGCGTCGACGAGCAGCTGCGGCTCACCCCTGTGCACGCGTGCAGCGTACGGGGGTGCCGGAGCCGATCGTGGTGGGTTCCGCAAATCCGGTTCACGTTCGGCCGAGGTGCGCTCGCCACACGTCGCGGGCGGCGCGGTCCCAGCTGAAGTGCTCCGCGCGGCGAGGTCCGGCCTCGGCGAGCTTCGCCCGCTGATCCGGGTCGTCGACGACGAGGCGCAGGGCGCGGGCGAGCGCACGCGGGTCGGCCCGCCGCACCGCGAGGCCCGCCGTTCCCGCGACCTCCACCAGCGCGGGGACGTCGGAGTGCACCACGGGGGTGCCGACGGCCATCGCCTCGATCAGCGGCAATCCGAAACCCTCGGCGAGGCTGGGCGCGACCAGGGCGGTGGCGAGGCGCAGCAGCACCGCGAGTTCGGCGTCGCCGACCTGGCGCAGCACGCGCACCCGCTCGGCGGGCAGTCCGCACCGCTCGGCGAGGCGCAGCGGGTCCACGTCGCCCCAGCCCGGTTCGCCGACGATCACCAGCGGGATCGCGGGCGCTTCGGGCCGGGCCAGCGCCTCGATGAGGTGCTCGTGGCCCTTGCGCGGTTCGAGGGTGCCGATGATCAGCAGGAAGCGCGGCGGCAGCGTCGCGGCGACGATCCGCGCGTGGTCCGGTTCGGGCTCCGCCAGCAGCGCCGGGGACACCCCTTCCCCGACGACCTGGACCGCGGCGCGCACCGAGGTCCGGTTCGCGAGGTCGGCGGCCACGGCCTCGGTCGGCACGACGATCGTGTCCGCGTCGCGCGTCGCGCGGCCGATGGCGCGGCGGTGCCAGGCGACTCCGCGCGGGGTGAGCGTCTCCGGGTGCGTCCACGGGACGGTGTCGTGCACCGTGACCACGAGTCCGCGACCTCGTTTGCGCGGCGGGGCGAGCGGGGTCATGGCGTGCACCGAGTCGCCGCCGGGCCACAGCGGCAGGCCGTGCTCCCACGCCGTGATCAGGGCTTTGCGCGGCAGCGGCAGGACTTTCGGGGCGCCGACGCCGTCGACGGCGGCTCGGTCGGGGTCACCGGTGCGGCTGATCGCGGCGGTGACCTCCCAGCCGTCGGGGGCGGTCGCGGCCAGCGCCGCCAGCAGTTCGCGGGTGTAGCGGCCCGCTCCGCCGGGCACTGCGGCGACGAGCTGCTCCGCGATCACCACCAGTTCAGGCACGTGCTCACCTTAACCACCGGCTCGTGCCCTTCTCACCAGGTCAGCACCCCTGCGCTCCCTTCAAGATCCACTCGACTCCCGCCTGAGCGCGATTTCGCGAGAAATTGCAAGGCACGCCCTCGGACGGAGCGGGGCGTTTTACCAGCTCAGGCGCTATTTCCGGGGACGTTCCGCTGGTATGCGCTTCGCGATTTCTCGCGAAATTGCGCGAGTTGTCCACAGCGGCGCGATCCATCCACAACTGCGGGGTCGCCGGGTGGGATGTGGACCGTTCCGCCGCTGCGGAGGGAGCGGGGAGGGAGTGAACGGACCGTTCGTCCAGCCGGATCGGACGAACGGTCCGTTCACTCCCGTCGCCAGGTGGCGCCGGGAGTCGCCGGGTGTGGACAGCGGGACGGTCTCGGCGTGGCGCGGGCTAGGGTTCCGGCGAAGTCGCCGCGCCGGTCTCGGACGGTGTCGGTCTCGGTCGCTGTCGATCTCGGGCGCTGTCGATCTCGGGCGCTGTCGGGTTCGGGCGATGCCGATCTCGGGCGCTGTCGATCTCGGGCGCTGTCGGGTTCGGGAGATGCCGGTCTCGGGCGGTGCCCGGGCCGGGCGGTGCCCGGTCTCTGGTGATGCCGGGGCCGGGCGGTGCCCGGGCTCTGGTGATGCCGGGGGCGGGCGCGACGGTGCTCTTCGAGGGGGTGGTTCGGATGCGGGGCGGTGTGCGCAGCACGGTCGTGGTGGTGACGTGGCGCGGACGAGCGCACCTCACCGCCTGCCTGGACGCGGTCGCCGCTCTCGATCATCCACATCGGACACTGGTGGTGGACAACGCCTCCGACGACGGCAGCGCCGAGCTGCTCGCCCGGCACCCGTCGGAACCGGACGTGCTGCGGCTGCCCCGCAACGTCGGCTACGCCGGCGGCATCGCGGCGGCGCTGCGCCGGGTCGAGACGCCGTTCGTGGCCTGGCTCAACGACGACGCCGCGCCGGATCCGGGCTGGCTCGCCGCGCTGGAGGACGCGCTCGACGCGGATCGCGGCGCGTGGGCGGCGGCCTCCGCGATGCGCACGCCGGACGGCGCACTCCAGTCCGCCGGGGTGCGCCTCACCGCGGACGGGCACGGTGCGGACATCACCGATCCTCCGGGAGCGGCCGAGGAGGTGTTCGGGTTCTGCGGCGGCGCGGCGCTGCTGCGGACCGCGGAACTCCGCGCCGCGGGCGGCGTCCCGGAAGAGTTCTTCTGCTACTACGAGGACACCGACACCGCGTGGCGGCTGCGGCTCGGCGGCGGCCGGGTGGTGTTCGTGCCCGCAGCGGAAGTCGTGCACCTGCACGGCGCCAGCACTCGGCCCGGCTCGCCGCGCTTCCACCGGTGGAACGAGCGCAACCGGCTGCTGGCGCTGCTGCGCTGCGCCCCGGCTCGGGTCGCGGCGGCCGAGCTGGCCCGCTTCGCCGCGCTGACCGCGGTGCTGCCGCTGCGCCGCCTGCGCGGAGCCCCGGTCCCGCCGGTCAACTTCCGGCTCCCGCTGCGGCTGCGGGTGCTCGCGGAGGTCGCGGCGATGACCCCGGCAGCGTTGCGCGCCCGCCGCGCACCGACGGTGCTCGACCGAACCGCGCTGTGGACCCGCTGGTCCGGCCGCTGACCACCGGAGCCGAACCCGAGCCAACGGGCCGTTCGCCCGACGAGACCGGACGAACGAGCCGTTCACCCACCCCGCACGCCTTCCGGAACGGAGTGAACGGACCGTCCGACCAACCGGATTGGACGAACAGGCCGTTCACCCACTCCACCCCTGCCCCACCGATCGACGAGCCGATCGAGGTGAACGGACCCTTTGCCCAACGGGATTGGACGAACGGTCCGTTCACTCACTCCGCAGGAGCCGACGCACGGCCGTCCGAGACAGGTGAACGGACCGTTCGACCAACGGGATCGGACAAACGGGCCGTTCACTCGACATGGCCGGTGAGGTGAACGGCCCGTTCGCCCAGCGGGACTGGACAGACGGTCCGTTCACTCACCCCTGTTCCGCTCTGATCGGCGAGCCGGTCGGAGTGAACGGATCGTTCGTCCAACGGGATTGGACGAACGGGCCGTTCACTCCGGCGGGGTTCGCCCGGGTGCCGGGATTGGGCGGATTCGCGGACTGTGTGCGTTCGGCGCGCGGGGATAGGGCACGCTTAGGGGGTGGCTGTTACCTCCGAGTCCGCTGCACTGCCCGCCGTTTCCGTGATCGTGGTCAACTACCGCGGCGCGGACGACACGATCACCTGCCTGCGCGCGGTGCGCGACGAGCTGGACTACCCGGCGGACCGGCTGGAACTGATCTGCGTCGACAACTCCCCCGGCGACGACGAGGCTGCTCGCATCCGCCAGGAGCTCCCGCAGGTCACCGTCCTGGATCCGGGCTCCAACCTGGGTTTCGCCGAGGGGTGCAACCTGGGTTCGCGGTCCGCGTCCGGCCAGGTGCTGGCGTTCTTGAACAACGACGCCCGGCCCGCCCGCGACTGGGTGCGGGCGGCGGTGGCGGTGCTGCGCGCGGAACCGACGGTGGGCGCGGTGGCCAGCAAGGTCCTGGACTGGGAGGGCGAGCTCGTCGACTTCGTCGACGGCGGGCTCACCTGGTTCGGCATGGGCTACAAGCGGCACGCGGGCGAACCGGACGACGGCGGGCACGACGCGCCGCGGGACGTGCTGTTCGGCACCGGCTCGGCGTTGTTCGTGCGCGCGGAGCTGTTCGCGGCGCTGGGCGGGTTCGACGAGCGCTTCTTCATGTTCTACGAGGACGTGGACCTGGGCTGGCGGCTGAACCTGCGCGGCTGGCGGGTGCGCTACGAGCCGCGGTCGCTGACCTTCCACCGCCACCACGCCTCGATGTCGGAGGTGTCCTCGGCGCGGGAGAACTTCTTGCTGGAGCGCAACGCGCTGGCCGCGCTCTACAAGAACGTCTCGGACGAGACGCTGGCGAAGGTGCTGCCCGCGGCGATGGCGCTGGCGATCCGCCGGGCCACGGCGCGCGGCGACGTCGACGCGCGGCAGCTGGAGATGGCGCGGCGACCGGAGGGCCCGGACTTCGACGACGACGTGCCGATCTCGCGGGACGCGCTGGCGGGGATGCTGGCGATCGACCAGTTCGTGGAGCTGCTGCCGCAGCTGAAGGAGGCCCGCGAGGTCGAGCAGGCGGCCCGGGTGCGCACCGACGCCGACCTGGTTCCGCTGATGCGCAAGGCGATGGAGCCCGCCTACCCGTTGCCGCGCTACCTGGCGGCGCACGAGGTGCTGGTCGAGGCGTTCGGCTTGGACGAGGTGTTCGGGCGGCCCCGCAGGATCGCGGTGCTCACCGGGGACTCGGTGGCGGAGCGGATGGCGGGCCCGGCGATCCGCGCCTGGCACATGGCGGAGGTGCTCAGCGCCGAGCACGACGTGCGGCTGGTGAGCGTGAACGCGCACGTGAACCCGCCGGAGTCGGCGTTCCCGGTGGTGGCGGCGAAACCGCGGGAGCTCGGCGGGCACGTGGACTGGGCGGACGTCGTGATCGTGCAGGGGCACGTGCTGGAGTTGGTGCCCGCGCTCAAGCACGCGGACTCGACGAAGATCGTGGTCTGCGACGTGTACGACCCGATGCACCTGGAGCTGCTGGAGCAGGGCCGCGACACCGACGACGAGCGCCGCGCCGCCGATCTGCGGGGCGTGACGAAGGTGCTGAACACCCAGTTGCGCCGCGGTGACTTCTTCCTGTGCGCCTCGGAGCGGCAGCGGCACTTCTGGCTGGGGCATCTGGCTTCGCTGGGCCGGTTGACGCCGGGGCTCTACGACACGGATCCGACGGTGCGGTCGTTGCTGGAGGTGGTGCCGTTCGGCTTGTCGTCGGTGGCGCCGCGCCGCACCGGTCCGGCGATCAAGGGCGCGCAGCCGGGGATCGACGCCGACGACAAGGTCGTGCTGTGGGCCGGTGGCGTCTACAGCTGGTTCGATCCGCTGACGCTGCTGCACGCGGTGTCGCAGGTGGCGCAGCGCCACCACGACATCCGGTTGTTCTTCCTGGGCATGAAGCATCCGAATCCGGACGTGCCGGAGATGGGCATGGCCGACCGGACCCGGCACCTGTCGAGCCGGTTGGGCTTGACCGGCAAGCACGTCTTCTTCAACGAGACGTGGGTTCCCTACGCGCAGCGGCAGAACTACCTGCTCGACGCCGATTGCGGCGTCACCTCGCACTTCGAGCACGTGGAGACGACGTTCGCGTTCCGCACCCGGGTGCTGGACTACCTGTGGTCGGGGCTGCCGGTGGTGACCACCGACGGCGATTCCTTCGCCGACCTGGTGCTCCAGGAGGGCTTGGGCGTGGTCGTGCCCGCGGAGGATCCGGAGGCGCTGGCGGCGGCGTTGGAGAAGGTGCTCTACGACGCGGAGTTCGCCGCGTCCTGCCGGGAGCGCATCGAGGTGGTGCGGGAGCGGTTCACCTGGGAGTCGGTGCTGGCGCCGCTCACGGAGTTCTGCCGCGATCCGCGTCCCGCGGCGGACCGGCTCAGCGCCGCGAGCCCGCTGACCCGGACGCAGACGCCGGACCGGGTGGAGGCGGTGCGCCGCGACGTGGCGCTGCTGCGGGAGTACTTGGACGCGGGCGGCCCGATCGAGGTCGCGAAGCGGGCGGGCGGCCGGTTGCGCAGGCTGGCGGGCGATCGGCTGCGCAAGCGGTGAGCACCCCGCTGCGGGTCCTGCTCGACGGCACTCCGCTGTTGGGCAGGCGAACCGGGATCGGCCGCTACACGGCCTCGTTGAGCGCCGAGCTCGGGCGGATGTCCGATGTGGACGTGCGCGCGATCGGGTTCACCGCGCGGGGCTGGCGGGCATTGCGCGGCGCGGTGCCGCCGGGTGTGCGGGCCGCGGGGCTTCCGGTGCCGGCGCGGGCGGTGCGGGCGGCGTGGTCGCGGCTGCCGTTCCCGCCGGTGGAGTTGCTGGCCGGCGGGTGCGACGTGGTGCACGGCACGAACTTCGCGCTGCCGCCCGCGGTGCGCGCGGGCGGCGTCGTCACGGTGCACGACCTGGCGTTCCTGGACGCGCCGGAGGAGGTCGCCGAACCGGGTTTCGCCGAGCTGGCGCGGTCTTCGGCGCGGCGGGCGGCGGTGGTGTGCACTCCTAGCGCGGCGGTGGCCGACAGGGTCGCGGACCGGTTCGGCGTGGCCCGCGAGGACATCGTCGTCACCCCGCTCGGGGTGGATCCGGAGTGGTTCGAGGCGACCCCGCCGGGCGCTGACCTGCACCGGCTGGGCCTGCCGGACGACTACTTCGTCTTCGTCGGCGCCCAAGGCCCCCGCAAGGGCGTCGACGTGCTGCTGCGCGGCCACGATCGACGGCTGCCGCCGCTGGTGATCGCCGGCCCCGGGGAGGCGCGGCAGGTGCGCAACGTGCTGCGCACCGGGTACCTGCCGGAGCGGGAGCTGCGCAGCGTGGTGGCCGGGGCGCGGGCGCTGGTGCTGCCGTCGCGCGACGAGGGCTTCGGCCTGCCCGCGTTGGAGGCGCTGGCCTGCGGCGTTCCGGTGGTGTGCTCGGACCTGCCGGTGCTGCGGGAGGTCACGGGCGGATTGGCCGAGTTCGTGCCCTACGGCGACGCGGACGCGCTGCGCGCCGCGCTGGAGCGCGCCGAGACCGGGGGCCCGGACGCGGTCGCCGCCCGCCGGGCGCACGCGGCGGGCTTCACCTGGCGCGGCTGCGCGGAGGCGACGCTGCGGGCCTACGAACGCGCCCGGTGATGCGCGGCCGGTGCCGCGGATTTTCCGGACCGTGACCACCGGAGTCACTAGCAGTGCCATGGTTACCCCTCGGTAAGCAGCCCCTCACCGCCCGACGCAGCAGGCATTCGTAGCCGCAGGGCATTCCGATTGGTCCGCGTCGAATCATTTTTCCGATCGATATGGAAGCCTCTCGGAAATCGGTGCCACATCCCACAGCGGAACGACCAATCGTTTCCGCCCCACGTTCCTGAAGTGTCGTTTTCCGACGCTTTCGACGGGAATCCCCTAATAGCGAAAAAGCCGTTGGGGGAACACCCCCGTGTCCAGCCGGCGACCACGCCCCTAGCGTGATGACCACGGACGGAACAGAACGGCGACGCGAAGGTCCCGGCGCGATCGGACTCCGGAAATCGAGGCTCGACGGTCTCGGTGGTGGCTGTGCGGCGGAGTTCCGATGACCTTGCCGGAACTGTTCCGGCCCGCTCGTGCGAAATCCCTGAACGGATGGTGCGAACCGTGGTGACGGTGTACGAATTCCTGCGCCTGGTGGTGACCAGCGCGCAGTCTCGCGCGGAGTTCACCGCGGAACCGCGGGCCTTCCTGGATCAGGCGGGACTGCACGAGCTCAGCAATGCGGACGTGGTGCACGCCGCCTCCTTGGCGCTCGACCACGCGCCGGTCGAGATCGTCGACGAGTTCACCAAGGCCCTGCCCCCGGGCCTGGTCGAGCTCGCCGCCGAAGGCCACGGCGTGCCCCTCTCCGACCTGATGCCGTTCCTCCCGAACGGCCCCGACGACATGGAGTCGAACATGGCAACCCCGGAGATCTTCACCTCGCTCGGCGACGTCGAGGACATGCTGACCCCGACCGCGCGCACCACCGACGCGGAGTCCGCGGACAACAGCGGCAACAGCACCGAGATGTCGCGCAGCGAGGACACCACCGCCTCGGACAACCAGGTCGGCGCCCCCGTCGGCAACGGCAACGAGGTCGGCCTGGTGGGCGACATCAACACCGGCGACATCAGCGGCCTGACCGGTGACCTGAACGCGGGCAACGTCGCGGGCAACGGCGTCACCGACGTCGTCGGCGGCCTGGAGGACACCGTCGGCGGCGTCCAGGGCGGCGACCTGACCGGGCAGCTCTCGGACCTCACCGGCGCCGGCGACCTGACCGGTGGCCTGCAGGACCTCGGCGGCGTGAACGGCGGCGACGTCACCGGGCAGCTCGAGGACGTCACCGGCTCGCTGCCGGTGGACGACCTCGTCGGCGGAGTCGGCGGCGTGGCCCCGATGGCGGACCTGACGGCCCCGCTGACCGGCGCCGACGGCCCGGTCGGCGGCGTCGAGGGCACCGTCAGCGACCTGACCGGCGGCCTCGGCATCTGATCCCGGCGACACCGGGAGGCCACCGGGCGGCGCGCGCCGTCGCCCGGTGGCCTTTTTCGCGAGTGCCCGATTTGCACTGTTCCTGAGCGAATCGGCGTTTTCACCCATCGCGCGGCCGGTCGGCACCGAACACCAGGAGGGGAATGAGCGGGTTCGTGGCAGCCGGTGCGATGACCGGCCGGACGGGAGGGTGCATGCGGCAGCCCCGGCACACCGGGGGACGGCAGGTGGACGACCTCGACGACCTGCTGCTGAGGGTGGGCGCGGGCGAGCTGCGCGCCTTCGAGCTGCTCTACGACCGGACGGCGGCGCTGGTGCACTCGGTGGCCCGCGACGTGCTCGACGACGAGCAGCAGGCGGAGGAGGTCACCCAGGAGGCGCTGGTCGAGGTGTGGCGCACCGCCGCCCGCTACCGGCCGGAGCGCGGTGGCGCCGTGCCCTGGCTGCTCACCGTGGCGCACCGGCGCGCGGTGGACCGGCTGCGCTCGGTGCGCTCCGCGCGGGAGCGGGAGGCGCGGTTCGCCGCGCGGTCGCACGAGACGGCGCACGACTCCGTCGTGGAGGCGGTGCTCACCCGCGGCGAGTACCGCCAGGTGCGACGCTGCCTGTCCACGCTGACGGCGCTGCAGCTGGAGGCGGTCGCGCTGACCTACTACTGCGGGCTGACCTACCGGGAAGCGGCGCAGCGCCTGACGGCCCCGGCGTCCACGGTGAAGACCCGCCTGCGCGACGGCCTGATCCGGCTCCGGGACTGCCTGAACGCCCAGCGCTGATCTTCGATCGGCGAAGGTGCGGCCGAGCCGATCACCGGCGGGTTCTCGCGGGGGGGGCGCTCCCGTTCGATCTCGGGGACCGTCCGGTCGGTGGACACCGGTATGCTCGCGATTTCCTCGATCCCGCAACGAGAAGACTGCACGGCACGAGCCGCAGCGGACGGTCACGTCCCGCCCTCCCATGCCAGCATGAGTTCGGCGTAGGACGGCGAATCGGCCAGCAGCTCGGCGTGGGTGCCGAGCCGGGTGCCGTCGCCGTCGAGCAGCAGCACCCGGTCCGCGCGCCGCGCCGAGGCGAGCCGGTGCGCGATCACCACCAGCACCCCGCCGCGCGCGGCGAAGGCGCGTTCGGCGCGGGCCTCCGACGGGCCGTCGAGGTGCGCGGTGGCCTCGTCGAGCACCACGATCCGCGCCTCGCTCACGTGGACCCGGGCCAGGGCCAGCAGCTGCCGCCCGCCCGCGGACAGCCCCTCCCCGCCGTGCCGGACCGCCCCGTCCAGGCCGCCGAGGTCGCGCACGAGCTCTCCGGCGCCGACGGCGGTGGCCGCCGCCAGCAGGTGCTCGTCGGGGGCGGCCGGGGCGAGCAGCGCCAGGTTCTCCCGCACCGTCCCCGCGAACAGGTACGTCTCCTGCGGGGTGAAGGCGATGAGCCGGTGCCGCCGCGCCGGGTCGAGCTCGGCGACGGGGACGCCGCCGACGCGCACCTCGCCCCCGGTCGGCTCGGTGGTGCCGGTGAGCAGCCCGGCGAGCGTGGACTTGCCGATGCCGCTCGGGCCGATCACGGCGAGGTGGTCGCCCGGCCGCAGGTCGAGGTCGAGGTTCCGCAGCACCGGTTCGGCGTGGTCGCCCCAGCGGTGCGTCAGCCCGCGCGCTTCGACGTCCCCGCCGCGCGGTTCGCCGCGAGGCCGGTCCGGTTCGGCGCCGGAGCTGATCTCGCCGAGCCGGTTGAGCGCCACCATCAGCCGCAACAGCACCGATCCGGTGGTCGCGGCGAGTCCGTGCAGCGCGGGCTGCAAGGTCGCGGTCACGTACACCAGCGCCCCCAGCACGGTGCCCGCGGTGAGGCGCCCGTCCGCGACCGCCGCCGGGGTGATCGCCAGCACCAGCACCACGGGCAGCAGCCCGCCGCCCCCGATGATCAGGGTGCGCAGCGCGGTCGCCGTGGACATCCGGACGGCGGCCCGCGCCTGCTCGTCGATCGCGGCGCGCACGGCACCGGTCGCGGCGTCCTGCGCGCCGCAGGCGACGACGTCGCGCAGCCCGGTGAGCACCGCGCCCGCCTCGGTCGCGGTGCGCTCGTCGGCGAGGGCGAGCTCCCGCTGGCTGCGGGCGAGCGCGGGCAGCAGCCCGCAGAACAGCAGCACCGCCAGCAGCACCGGCGGGGCCACCGGCCACAGCAGCAGCGGGTCCAGCGCGGCGACACCGGCGAGCGCGGCGGCGACGGTGACGAGCAGTCCGCGGGCCTGGACCAGCAGGCCCGCCGTCGCGTCCCGCACGATCTCGACGTGCTGGGTGATCCGGGCGACGCCCGCCGCGTCCGGTCCGCCGCGCGGCGGCGCGGTCTCGTGCAGCACGTCGCGCACCACCCGCCGCACCAGCGAATCCCGCAGCGGTTCCACGATGACGCCGATGCGGCGCCACACGAACCGGACTCCGGCGGCGCCGAGCACGGCGGCGGCGGCGAACGCGAGCAGCCAGGCCGCGCCGACGTCGAGCCTGCCCGCGCCGAACCCGTCGTCGACGGCGTTGCGCACGAACGTGCCGGACAGCAGCGCGGGCAGCGCCTCCAGCGCGGAGCAGGCCAGCAGCACCGCCCAGCCGCGCCAGTGCCCGGCGAGGGCGCGCCGGTAGTCGGCGGCGACGCTCACCACGTTGCTCCTTCCGCGAACACCGCGCGGTAGTCCGGGTCCGCCCACAGCTCGTCGTGCGGGGCGGTGCCGCGGATCCGGCCGTCGTCGAGCCACACCACGAGGTCCGCGCGACGGGCGGTGCCCGCCCGGTTGGTGACGACGATCCGGGTCCGGCCGGGCAGCGCGGCGGCCATCGCGCGTTCCGCGCGGGCTTCGGTGACGGTGTCGAGGCCGGCCGTCGCGTCGTCGAGCACCAGCAGCCGCGGCTGCCGGGCCAGCGCGCGGGCCAGCCCGAGGCGTTGCGCCTCACCGCCGGACAGCGGCGCGTCGGCGAGCCGGGTGAGGTAGCCGTCCGGCAACCGGGTCACCAGGTCGTGCACCTGCGCGGCGCGGCAGGCCGCGGCCACGTCGACCTCGTCGGCGCCGTAGGACACCGCGGTCGCCACGGTGCGGCCGAGCAGCACCGGCCGGGCGAAGGCGATGCCGACGGCTCCGCGCAGCGCGGCCGGAGCGAGTTCCGGCAGCGGCACCCCGTCGAGCAGCACCCGGCCCCGGTCGGGCGGGCGCAGCCCGCCGAGCACCGCGGCGAACGTGGACTTGCCGGATCCGGAACGCCCGGCCACGGCCACGACGGTGCCCGCGGGCACGAGCAGGTCGATCCCGGTGAGCGCGCCGCGCACCGCGACGCCGCTCACCCGCACTTCGCCCGGACCGGGCGGCAACGGCCGCACGCCGACCGGCTCCGGCGTCGTCCGGTGCACTTCGGCGATCCGCACCGCGCAGGAGCGGGCCCGCGACAGGGCGGTGAACAGCGCGGACTGCCGGAGGATCCCCATGCCTGCGCCGGCGTAGCCGAGCGCGGCGAGCACGTCGCCGACGCTGAGCCGGCCGGCGAGGACGCCGACGCCCGCGGTGCCGAGCACCGCGATCTGCACCAGCGGCAGCAGCAGTCCGGCGCGCCACATCATCCGGGCCTGCGTGCGCCACGTCCCGGTACCGGCCGCGCCCAGCCGGTCCAGCGGGCGCAGCACCCGGTGCACCTCCTGCTCGGCGACTCCGGTGGCGGCGATGGTGCGCAGCCCCGTGACGGCGTCGAGCAGCCGCGCGCCGAGCTCTCCGGAAGCCTCCTGGTAGGCGAGCAGGTCGGCGGCGGTGCTGCGCACGTGCGACCGGGCCAGCAGCAGCGCGGGCGGCAGCGTCAGCAGGTAGACCAGCGCGATCCGCCAGTCCAGCAGCGCGAGCGCGACGAGGGCGCCCGCCGACAGCAGCGCGGCGGTGCTGATCTCCACGAGGGTCGCGGTGATCTGGCCCGCGCCCGCGCAATCGCCGGTGATGCGGCTGACCGAGTCGCCCGCCGCGAACGGGCCGCGGTGGCCGACGCGCACCAAGTGGTCGGCGAGGCCCGCCCGCAGCCGGGCCGTGGTGGCGGCGGTGATCCGCGCCGACAGCAGCGTCGCGGCCACCCTGGCGAGCACTCCGCCGCCGCCCAGCGCCAGCAGCACCAGCACCGGGCCGACGGCGCCGCCGCCCCCCGAGACGACGGCGTCGACGGCCCGCGCCAGCGCCTCCGGCACCAGCAGCGCGCACCCGGTGGCCGCCAGCGCGGTCAGCGCGAGCAGCACCACCGACCAGCGCCGCGCCCGCACGGCCACGAGCAGCACGCGGTCCTCGTTCACCATCGGGAGTTCCTCCCGACCCGCGCGTCCGACGCGTGCACCGCACCGCCGGAACGCGCCGGAGGCGAACGCGTCACGGCCGCCGTCACCGGATTCCCGCTCACGGTCTGGTTCCCCTCACCGGGCTCGTCCACGACCACTCTCCGCACCCACCTCCTGCTTCGGAACTTCACCCGACCCCGGAGCAATTCCGCGGGAAATGGCCGCACACCAGCGGAAACGGGTTCACGATCGTGGCGGTGCGCACGGGCAGCACCGGGCGCATCGGGGATCACCCGTCACCCGGGGTGTGCGATTTCGCGAGAAATCTCGTGAGTTGTCCACAACGCACGGATTCGTCCGCAGGTGTCCCGGATCGTGGGCGGGCTCGGGATTTGCGCCACCGCCCCCTGGGCGGGAGCACGATGCCGTGCCAAGCTCCACGTGGGAGCGGCGCACTTGGACTGCGCCGCTCCCACGCTCGGGCTCAGTTGCAGGTGAGCACGCTGACCGTGCTGTTCGCACAGGCCGCCAGCAGGCTCAGGTTGCTGCCGTTGTCGCCGCCGCCGTCGCCGCCGCCGAACGAGGCGTCCTGGTGCGCGTCGAGCTCCTGCAGCTGAAGAACCATCTCCATGGTCGTTCCCTTCCTCGTTTACCTCGCTGTCCGGACGGTGTTCCGCCCGGCGTTCGTGGGTGCCGCGCCAGCCGCGCGGCACGGTTCTCAGTGCGCCGTTCCCGGCTCGGCGCCGAAGAACGGCAGCACCCGGCCGTGCCCGTCGAGCACGGCCGCGACGGTGCCGAGCACCCCGGCCCCGCCGGTGGCGACGTCCGTCGAGAGCCGCAGCAGCTGGTTGCCGGGCATCGCGATGCCGCCGTCGCCGATCGGCAGCGCGTGGACGCCCAGCGCCGCCAGGTGGACGCCGATCGCGTCGGCCCAGCCGGGGTCGGGGCTGCGCCGGTGCGCGGCCGCCAGCGCCGCGAGCAGGCCGCAGCGGCCGAACAGCAGGCCGGGGTGGATGACGAACTCGCCGAGGCAGGCGGAGAGCAGATCTCCCTGCCACCGCAGGCATTCCGCCGCGGGGTGGCGCCGCGCGAGTTCCTCCGCCACCAGGGCGATGCCCGCGCTGCCCACGCCCGCGTAGGGCAGCGTGCGGACTCCGCCGTCGCGGACCTGCAGGCCGCCGTCGTCGGCCCGCACGCATTCGTCGAGGTCCCGCAGCAGGGCCTGGTCGGCGAGCTCCAGCCAGCTCCGCTCACCGGTGGCGTCGTGGAGGTGGGTGAACAGCAGCGCCGGTCCCGCCCAGCCGTCGAGCAGCCCGGCCCGCCCGACCTCGCCCGGCGGCGGTGCCGCGGGCAGCGCCGTCGCGAGCCGGTCGCCGATGTTCACCGCGCGGCGCAGGAATTCGCCGTCTTCGCGCCGGTGCGCGAAGTGCAGCAGGTTCAGCGCGATCCCGGCGAGACCTCCGGCGTAGCCGTGGTCCTCGGTGCGTTCGGCGAGCCCCGCGGCGGCGTCGAGCAGGTCCAGCGCGGCGTCCCCGTGCCCCAGGTTCTCCAGCACGTGGGCGGTGCCGTGCGCGCCGTCGAGCAGGCCGGGGCGTTGCGGTGGCGTGCGCCGCACCGCGTCGAGCAGCCACTGCTCGTGCTCCGGGTAGCGCCCGGCACCGGCCACGTCCAGCGCGTGCAGCACGCCGGCCGCGCCGTAGGCGAATCCGGTGCCGCCGACCCGGAATTGTTCGATGTCGCCGGGGAAGAGCCGGTCGGCGCGCTCGGGAGTGGCGGTGCCGAGCACTCCCTCGGCGAGTCCTTTGCGGAC
Source organism: Saccharopolyspora sp. NPDC002578 (assembly GCF_053592695.1). Lineage (NCBI taxonomy): Bacteria > Bacillati > Actinomycetota > Actinomycetes > Pseudonocardiales > Pseudonocardiaceae > Saccharopolyspora > Saccharopolyspora sp. NPDC002578. The sequence continues at coordinate 37,902 of NZ_JBSFWJ010000049.1, forward strand.
GATGCCCCAGTCCGGTTCGCGCTGGTCCAGTTCGGTGGTCGCGGGCGCGACGCCGTCGGGCAGCAGCCGTTCGCGCAGCGCGTCGCCGTACTCGGCGGGCAGCTCGAAGCACCGGCGCACGACGGTGATGAGCGCGTCGAGCTTGCCGGGAGCCAGTTCCAGCAGCGGGTTCAGCGGCAGGAACACCCACAGCGCGAGCGCGGCCAGCGCGTGCCGGTCGACGTCGGCTCCGGTGACGCCGGGCGGCGCGCGGAAACCGGGGGCGCCGAGCGCGGGTCGCGGCGAGTCCAGGCCGAGCGCGGCCATCTCGAAGTCCACCAGCGCGACCGAGTCGTCCTCGTCGACCAGCACGTTCAGCGGGTGCAGGTCGCCGAAGACCACGCCGCGCCGGTGCACTTGGTCGATCAGGTTCCGGACCCGGTCCAGCAGCGCCAGCGCGCGGTTCGCGTAGCGGGTGCGGTCGTCGGCGGTGACGTGCCGCCGGGTCAGCGGGTAGTTCCGGGCCAGCCACGAGCCGAGCGACCGGCCGGGCATCGGCTCCATCGCCAGGAAGGTGTGCTCCCACACCGGGAACAGCTCGTGCGCCTCGGGAACGCCGTCGATGCCGCTGAGGTGCCGCAGCACCTCGTGCTCGCGGCGCAGCCGGGCCGGCGCGTCGGTGCCGTCGCGGTCCAGCCCGGCGTGCGGGCGGGCCTCCTTGAGCACCACGTCGGCACCGTCGGATTCCCTGGTCGCGCGGTAGACGCCGCCGCCGTTGGAGAAGTGCAGCGAGGAGGTCACCCGGTACGGCAATTGCGCCGGGTCGCCGTTCTTGCGCGCCGCCGAGTGGGGTTCGAGGAACTCCGGCAACCGCACCCAGTCCGGCACGGAGAATCCCGGCCCGCGCACGTCGGGAACGAGCACGCCGTCCGGGCGTTGCACGGCGGGAACCCTGCTTCCGCCGAGTTCCGCCCACCGCTGCTCGAATCCGCCGAATCGAACGTAGAGGGGACCGCCGCCGTAGCGCAGATCGCTCAGCACGTAAGGGCCTGCTTCACCGTCCAGCGCCGCGGAGAGTTCGACCAGAATGGTCCGCAAGTGCTCCTCGTCCACCGGGTAGGCGGTGATGAACTTGCCGCTCCCGGAACGCGGCGCGTATTTCGAGTTCCGCACCAGCAGCACGGCCTGATCGCGCAGGTGCTTGAACGCGACCCGATTGCGCAGGCAGTAATCACCGACGACGCGCAGCACTCGTTCCGCGTTGTCCAGCGTCGCCGAAACGTGCACCTTCCAACCCTGTTTCGGCAGCTCGACGCCGTCCGGTCGCAGCATTCGCCAGATCCCGAGCGAGCCGTCCCGCCAGTCCGAACCGTCGGGAACCGCCAGCAGCCGCACGTATTCGTCCCGGCCGTCGGATTCACCGGAAGAGCCGTTCTGCTCATCGTAGAAGAGCGGATCGGCGAAGCAGAACGCTTCGTACCGGAGATCCATGGCAGACCTTTCACCGAGCAACGATCATGACTTTTCCGCGACAACCCAGTCGGCACGACACTTCGCCGGTCGCCGTGAAATTTCCTCATGGCCACTGGAAAATGCCAACCCGCCGAACCAGTGATCACACTAGACTCAACGAGTGACTACTTAGGTCTCGTTACCGCAAAGTAGAACGCGAAGCGCCGAATCGGACGGCATCGCCAATCACTCGTTCGCCTGTAACGGCCGTCTTCCCAGGCGAAACGGTGCGACCGGAACTCCCCCGGCCGAATCGAATGCACGAATACCGGGAAACACCGAACCCGCGAAAATGCGTGCACGAGAAAGCGGATCGCACACCCCAGAAGTGCACGAGTCACCACGAAGCTGCACATCCGTGCATCAGTGCAACGCGCGTGCCGCCCGTCCGGCGTCGATCGACGCCGTCAGGCCTCTCCGCGCAACGCCGGACCGTCCTGCACGAAGGCATCGGCCAGCGCACTGCGCCAGTCCCGCAACGGGCTCAGCCCCGCCTCGGCCCACGCCCGCGGCGACAGCACCGAATAGCCCGGCCGCGGCGCGGGACGGGGGAAATCGGCCGTGGTGCACGGCAGCACCCGCTCCGGATCGGCCCCGATCTCCGCGAACACCGCGCGCGCGAACTCGAACCAGCTCGCCCGCCCGCCGTTGGTGCAGTGCAGCACCCGCTGCGCCGGATCGCGGCGCGCGGCCAGCAGGCCGGCCAGCTCCAGCAGCCCGTCGGCGAGATCACCCGTCCAGGTCGGCGCCCCGATCTGGTCGTCGACCACGGTCACGGTGTCCCGCTCCCCCGCCAGCCGGACCATCGTCTTGACGAAGTTCGCTCCCCCGGCGCCGTACACCCACGCCGTGCGCACCACCCAGGCGCGCTCGGCGGCCGCGAGCACCTCCTGCTCGCCCGCGAGCTTCGTGCGCCCGTACACCGCGCGCGGCCCCGTCGGATCGGTCGGCTCGTACGGGACGGTCGCGGTGCCGTCGAAGACGTAGTCCGTGGACAGGTGCACCAGCGGAACCCGCCGCCGCGCGCAGGCCCGCGCCAGCGCCGCCGCCCCGTCCACGTTGATCGCCGCGGCCAGCTCCGGTTCGCCCTCCGCGGCGTCCACCGCCGTGTGCGCGGCCGCGTTGAGCACCACCGGGCGCAGGTTGTTGTCCCTCGCGGCCTCGGCGAAGGAGTCCACCTCGTCCGAGACGTCCTGCGCGTCGCGGATGTCCAGCTCGGCCGAGCCGGGCGCGTGCACCAGCCCGGCGACGCCCTTCGCCCGGCGCTGCAGCTCGCGGCCCAACTGGCCCCGGCCACCCGGCACCAGCAGCGCGAGCTCGCCGCGGTCCGCCGTGCTCATCCGGTGACCAGCGCGCCCGGCTTCAGCGGCTCCCACCAGGCCCGGTTCTCCCGGTACCAGCGGATCGTGTCGGCCAGGCCCTCGTCGAAGTCGACCGTCGGCCGGTAGCCCAGTTCCGCGCTGATCTTCGCGTGGTCGACCGAGTAGCGGCGGTCGTGGCCCTTGCGGTCCGCCACGGGCCGCACCATCGAGGCGTCCGCGCCGAGCTCGGTCAGCAACCGCTCGGTCAGCTCCCGGTTCGTCAGCTCGGTGCCGCCGCCGATGTTGTACATCTCACCCGGCCGCCCCGATTCGGCGACGAGCTGGATGCCGCGGCAGTGGTCGGTCACGTGCAGCCAGTCCCGCACGTTGCCGCCGTCGCCGTAGAGCGGCACCTGCTTGCCGTCGAGCAGGTTCGTGATGAACAGCGGCAGCATCTTCTCGGGGAACTGGTACGGGCCGTAGTTGTTGGAGCAGCGGGTCACGCAGACCGGCAGCCCGTGGGTGCGGAAGTACGCGCGGGCCAGCAGGTCGGAGCCCGCCTTCGCCGCCGAGTACGGCGAGTTCGGCTCCAGCGGGTGCTCCTCCGGCCAGGAGCCCTCGTCGATGGAGCCGTAGACCTCGTCGGTGGAGACGTGCACGAACTTGCCCACTTCCGCGGCCAGCGCGGCCTGCAGCAGGGTGTCGGTGCCGACGACGTTGGTGAGCACGAAGTCCGACGCGCCGAGGATCGACCTGTCCACGTGGGACTCGGCGGCGAAGTGCACGACCACGTCCACACCGCGCATCAGCTCCCCGACCAGCGCGGCGTCGCAGATGTCGCCCTGCACGAAGCGCAGCCGGGGATCGTCGGCGACGGTGCTCAGGTTCGCCCTGTTGCCCGCGTAGGTGAGCTTGTCCAGCACCACGACCTCGGCGTCGGCGAACTCCGGGTAGGCGCCGCCGAGCAGCTGCCGCGCGTAGTGCGACCCGATGAAACCGGCACCACCGGTGATCAGAACTCGCATGACACCTTCCGCAAGTGGTGGGCCGGACCAGCGGATCCGGCCCCGGGGCGGGGTCTTCGCCGAGCAGTCTGCCACGTGGGAAACAGGGGAAAGCACGGTACCGAACCACACTCGGTGATCAGACGTGTCCAGCGATCGAGTGACGCCGATGGTCCCTCCCGCGCGCAACCCCATCGGTAGATCACCGTTAGCCTGCACGGTGACCCCGCCGAAAATCACCCCGGCGAGGTGTAACGCTCGCAGGCAGGCCCAAGGAGGATTCGGCGTGGACGACCGGTCGCGACGGCCAGGTGGCCCACCAGGGCAGCCGGGCAGGCCCGTCCCCCCGCGCGGGCCGCAGGGCGGCCAACCCGCCCCTCCGGGCAGGCCCCGGCCGGGCGGACCCGCATCCGCGGGACGGCCGAGCGGCGGCGAACCGCGCCGCCCCGCACCCCCCGATCGGCCCGCACAGCCCGAAGGCCCCGCCCCGGCGGGCCGCTCGGCATCGCGGCGCTCCGCGGGCGACGGGCCGCGCAACCCCGCGGCGCCCCCGGCACCGCCGCCGCCGGACGACTCCGACGGCCCCGGGTCATCCCGCCGCGCCAGCACCATCGGCCGCACCGTGGTGGCGCTGCTGTCGGTCCTGGTGCTCGGCACCACCGGCTACGCGTGGGGCGCGCTGCGCAACCTGAACAACGGCCTCTCCGGCAGCGACGTCATCGGCAGCGGGTTCAACTCACCCGACGGCGCCACCGACGTGCTGCTCATCGGCAACGACAGCCGCACCGACGCCGACGGCAACCCGCTGCCGAAGGACGTGCTGGAGTCGCTACGCACCACCGATGACGAGGGCGGCGACCTCACCGACACGATGATCCTGATGCGCATCCCCAACGGGGGTCAGCGCGCCAGCGCCGTGTCCTTCCCGCGCGACACGATGGTGCAGCTCGGCAACGGCTACGGGGAGCAGAAGCTCAACTCGGCGATGGGCCGCGCGAAGAGCGACGCCCGCGCCCGCCTCGAATCCGAAGGCGTCACCGACCCCAAGCAGCTGGAGCTGCAGTCCAAGGCCGAAGGCCAGAAGTTCCTGATCAAGACCATCGAGGAGCTGTCCGGGGCGAGCATCGACCACTACGCCGAGGTCAACCTGCTCGGCTTCCACGACATCACCACGGCCGTCGGCGGCGTCGACGTGTGCCTGCTCGACGACGTGGACGACAGCGACTACTCCGGCGCGGTGTTCAACGCGGGCCCGCAGACCATCGCGGGCGCCGACGCGCTGGCGTTCGTGCGCCAGCGCCACGGCCTGCCCCGCGGCGACCTGGACCGCGTGGTGCGCCAGCAGGTGTTCATGTCCGGCCTGGCGGGCAAGATGCTCTCCAGCGGGACCTTGAGCAACCCCACCAAGCTCAGCGGGCTGATGGAGGCGCTGAAGAAGTCCGTGGTGCTCGACCAGGGCTGGGACGTGGTCGACTTCGCCCAGCAGATGTCCGGCATCGCCGGTGGCGACATCGACTTCCAGACGATCCCCATCGAGCTCGTCGGCGAATCGGGCGCCGAGGACGTCGAGGCGAACCCCCGCGAGGTCAAGCAGTTCGTGGACAACCTGCTGCTGCCCCCGGAGGAGCGCCAGGCCAAGGAGCAGGCCGCGAAGGCCGCCGAGGAGCAGCGCAGCGGCACCAGCGTCAGCGTGTTCAACGCCTCCGGCAAGACCGGTTTGGCGAGCGAGGTGCTCAGCACCCTCAGCCAGGAGGGCTTCTCGCAGGGCGGCAGCTCCAACGCCGACTCCATGCCGAGCTCGCTGGTCTACCACGCGGCGGGCGACGAGGCCGTCGCCCAGCAGGTCGCCGACTCGCTCGGCGGGCTGCCGCTGAAGGAGAGCAGCAACCTCTCCGCCGGTTCCGTCGAGGTGTACCTGGGCAGCGATTACGCCGGTCCCGGGACGCAGAACTTCGCGGGCGGCAAGCAGATCCGGCTCGACGGCGGCAGGCAGGCCGCTCCGCGCCCCGCTCAGCAGCAGCCGGGCGGACCGGACCAGCCGATCAACGCCGGTGGAGTTCCCTGCGTGAACTGACCGCAACCGCACGACCGATCACCCCGCCGAACCGGGCGCAACGCCGCCCGAGCGGCGGGGTGATCCGGTTAAGCTGGATCAACCTCGTGATCGGCCCGCTGTCGGGGTGGGCCGTCGCGGACGGGCCGCTGCATCGGGGGAGGAAGCGTGGCCGACGAACAGGTTCCGCGGGACGCGGACCGGCCGGCCGAACCGGCCTCGGACACCTCCGGGCCACCCGGAAGACCCACCCGCCGGCGCCGGGGACGGCGACTCGCGCGGATCACCGGTCGGACGCTGTTCGCGCTGCTGTCGGCGGGCGTGCTGGTGATCACGGCCGCCGGGTGGACCGCGCTGGACCGGCTCAGCGGCGAGGTCGGCAGCGCCGAAGTGCTCACCGAGACGCCGGACGCGCCGCCCGCCGACGACGGCGCCACCGATCTGCTGCTGGTCGGCAACGACAGCCGCACCGACGCGCAAGGCGAACCGCTGCCGCTGGACGTCCTGAAGGAGCTGCGGACCGAGAGCACCAGCGGGCTCAACACCGACACGCTGATCCTGCTGCGCGTCCCGCACGACGGAGCGCAGCCGACAGCGGTGTCGCTGCCGCGCGACACCTCGGTGGCGATGCCCGGCGGTGGCACCCAGAAGATCAACGCCGTGTACGGCCTGGCGAAGGCCGCCGCGGCGCGGCGCGACTCCGATTCGGGGGCCGACGCCGAGCGGCGCGCGCAGCTCGCGGGCCAGCGCGCGCTGGTGCAGAGCGTGCAGGGCCTCGCCGGTATCCGGGTGGACCGGTACGCCGAGGTGAACCTGCTCGGGTTCTACGAGGTCACCGACGCGCTCGGCGGTGTCGAGGTGTGCCTGAAGCAGGCGACCTCCGACAAGGACTCCGGCGCGGACTTCGCCGCCGGGCGCCAGACCATCTCCGGCGGCGACGCGCTCGCGTTCGTGCGCCAGCGCCACGGCCTGCCCCGCGGCGACCTGGATCGGATCGTGCGCCAGCAGGTTTTCATGGCGGCGGTGACGAACAAGCTGCTGTCCACCGGGACGCTCACCGACCCGGCGAAGCTCGCCGGGCTGCAGGACGCGGCGCGGCGCTCGGTGGTGCTCGACCAGAGCTGGGACATCACCGCTTTCGCCGCGCAGATGCAGGGATTGGCCTCGGGCAGCGTGCGGTTCATGACGCTGCCGGTGCGCTCGGTCGGCGACCGCGACGAGCACGGGCAGAGCGTGGTCAAGGTGGATCCGGCGCAGGTGCGCGACTTCATCGCGGGCCTCGTCCCCACCGCCGGTGTCGGCGGGCGGCAGGCGCTGGACCTAGACGGCACCGCCCGGCGCCAGAACGCGGCTCCTGCACCGTCCGCGGCCATCACCTCCACCGGCATCCCCTGCGTGAACTGACCGCACCGTCCCCAAGGTGTCCTTTCAGCATGGCCTTCGTAGGTGGTCGCTCAGCGGAACCCCAGCGGCTTCGCCGCTGACAGGACGCGGAGCAAAAGATCATTCTGAAAGGACTCCTGAGCCGCCCGTCCGGACCCGCGCATAGGGTGCGGGCATGAGCGTTACGCAGGCATTGCTCGCACCGATGGTCGCCGCGGGATCGCCCCGACCGTTGATCACGCACTACGACGACGCCACCGGCGCCCGCGTCGAACTCTCCAGGGCCACCGTCGCGAACTGGGCGGCGAAGACGGCGAACTGGCTGGTCGACGAGTTCGACCTGGAGCCGGGAGCGCCAGTGTCGGTGGCGCTGCCCGCGCACTGGCAGACGCTGGGCGTGCTGCTGGGTTCGTGGTGGTGCGGAGCGCACGTGGTCGACGCGCCGAAGGGCGCCGAGGTGGCGTTCGTGCCTGGATCGGCGATCGAGTCGGGCGCGGGCGCGCACGTGGTGGCCGCGGTGGGGCTGGACGCGATGGGCGGGCCGGTGCGCGGGCTGCCCACCGAGGTCGTGGACTACGTCTCGGACGTCCGGGTGCACGGCGACGACTTCGCGCCGCGCAGCGCGATCCCGGGCAGCGCACCGGCGTTGCTGGGCGCCACGGTCGACGAAGTGCTCGGGACGGCCGCCGCGCGCGCGACCGAACTGGGCATCGGCCCCGGGGCGCGCGTTCTGTCCACGATGGACTGGACGTTGCCGGGCGGCGTGCTCGACGGGCTGCTGTCGGTGCTGTCGGTGCAGGGCTCGCTGGTGCAGGTCAGCAACCCGGACCCGGCGAAGGCAGAACAACGCAACTCAAACGAAAAGACGACCTTCGTCTTGGACGCCTGAATTCCCTCCGAGCTCGGCCTGCTTGGGGGCCGGGTGGCGGAACCTCAGCGTTCTTCTCGCTGCGGGATCTTTTTCCCAAGTGGCTCCGCCACGAGGGAAAAAGCCGTCCTCGCGAGAAGAACGCTGAGAACCCGCGGGTGGTCCGGTTGCGTGCGTGGTCGCTGCTCAGCGACTTCGTCGCTGACAAGACAATGCTAAGAAGGCTCGCCGACACGGCCGGTCCTCGATCGGTCCGGTCTCCGGCTGCCACCTGGCCGGAGAGCGGACCGGTCGAGCCGGGTCGCCGCCTGCGCGGAGTGGGCCCGGCCGCGGGGCTCGGCCGCCGCGGGGGCTCACCTCACGCGTCGACGGTCTCCCGGTGCGGTGCGGCGTCGCGGTTCTGGAACAGGCCCTGCAGCGTGTACTTCGTTCCGCTGAAGCCGAGGGCGAGGCTCGTCGCGGCGAGCACCAGCACGTATTCGAATCCGCCGTCGGTGGCGAAGAATCCGCTGCCGAGATGCGCGGTGACCAGCGCTCCGAGCATGACGGCGGCGAGCAGCACGCCCGCGACGGGCATCAGCACTCCGAGGATCAGCGCGAGGCCGCCGAGCAGCTCGACCAGCGCGGTGAACCAGGCCGCTGCGGCGGGCAGCGGGATGCCCATCTGCTCGAAGCCCGCGCCGACACCGGAGATGCCGTTGAGCACGAACTTCTGGTACGCGTGCAAGACGAAGGTCACGCCGACGACCAACCTGGCCAGCAGGATCGTGACGTCGCGGAGACGGTGCTGCATCAGCTCACCTTTCACAAACGCTCGGGGTATCGGCGCTCCAGCATATACGTGAACCTTCAAATAAAAGCCCGCGAGACGTCGCTCACCCCGCCTGCGCCCCAAGTTCGCCCGGACGCCGGTCGACGAGATCACCCGAACGCCGCAGCTCACCGCACCTACCCAAAGTAAGATACTGATGAGTAGCATCGGGGCGTGCGTGCAGACGAGACCTTGTTCCACCGCGACGGCGACCTCTTCGTGCCCACCGAGGCCGCGGGCAACCCGTGGGGCGAGCTCACCGGCGGCGGCCCGGTCGCCGGACTGGTGGCGCGCGCGGTCGAGCAGACCCTCGACGAACCCGACCTCTTCGTCGCCCGGCTCACCGTCGACCTGCACCGACCGGTGCCGCGCAACGGCATCGCCGTGGCCACCCGCACCATCCGCAGCGGCAAGCGGCTGCGGATCGTCGAGATCACCCTCAGCCAAGGCGGTACCGACGTCACCCACGCCACGGCGCACGTGCTGCGGCGCAGCGAAGCCGACGGCGAACCCGAGGTCGAGCGCACGCCGTTCGCCGGGCCCGGCGACCTCACCGAGACCTCGCTGCTGCCGAGCGGCCTCGGCCTGCGGTGGGGCGTGCACGACGTGGTGCAGGTCCGCTGGGTGCGCGACCAGTTCTCCGGCTCCCCCGCCCAGGCCTGGATGCGGATGCCGCTGCCGCTGATCACCGGCGAGCGGACGAGCCCGCTGTCGCAGGTCGCGATCCTGGTGGACTGCATCAGCGCGGGCAGCCCCATCGGCACGCTGTTCGGGCCGTGGATCAACAGCGACATCACCCTGTACCTGCACCGCGAACCCGACGGCGAGTGGCTCGGCATGGAGATGGACCGCACCGTCGAAACCACCGGCATCGGCGTGACCCGCGCCCGGCTGTTCGACGAGCACGGGCCGATCGGCACCGCGCACGAAGCCGTCCTCGCGCACCGGCTGGGCTGAGCTCGCACGGCCCGCGCGATCCGGGAACGAGACGGTCCTCCCGTTGCAGATCGCATTTCACCCCGCGCATTCGTTACGTGACTAGTACTTATTTCACCGAATGGGGTCATCCTGGAGCCGGAGGCATTGTGCCCCCTTCGGCCACCTAGCAGTGTGATCGTCGGCATGAATCCATGCCGACGAACCCGCTGCGGAGGCATTGATGGACGAGCAGCTCACCTCGGAGAACTACGAAACGCCCACCCTGGTGGAAATCGTGGAATTACCCGAGAGCTCCTCGGTTAATTCATTCCCGACGTGCTCGGTGAACCGAACCGACCCAAGAATGGAATGAGCATGCGCCACCATCAATCAGGGTGGATCACCCTGCCCGACGTGCCGGGCCTGCACAAGGTGGTCGACCGATTCTCCCCGCAAGGCCGCATCGTGCTCCCGCACGACTCGGGAAATCCGTGGCTGGTAGGCCATTTCCCCCTCGACGACCTGGTGCCCGCGTCGCTCGGCCCGGTCCGGGTGGCGCTGCTGGGGCACTGCCCGATCGACGCCACCAGGCTCGCGGCCCTCGTGCGCGGGCTGCGTTCGATCACCGACCTGGACTCGGTGCTGCACCGGCTGCCGGGCGGCGTGCACCTCGCCGCCTCGGTCGGCGGTGCCGTGCGCGTGCAGGGCGGGATCTCCGGGCTGCGGCAGGTGTTCCACACCCGGGTCGACGGCGTGCCGATCGCCGGTGACCGCGCCGACCTGCTCGCGGAGCTGGCCGGCACGGGCATCGACGAGCACGCGCTGGCGCTGCGGGTGGCAGCCGGCCCCGTCGGGCCACCGCTGGACGAGCGCACCGCGTGGTCCGGGGTGCGGGCCGTGCCGCCCGGTTCGTACCTGCGGATCGAGGCCGACCGCGCGCACCAGGTGCTCTGGTGGCGCCCGCCGGAACCGGACGTCCCGCTGCGGCGCGGCGCGCGGATCACCAGGGAGGCGCTCGACGCGGCGGTGGGCCACCGCGCCGAGGGCCGTTCCGGCGCGGATCTCTCCGGCGGAATGGATTCGACCTCGCTGTGCTTCCTCGCCGCCGAGCGGAATCCGGAACTGGTCACGTTGAACCGCCGGGAATCCGACGCCGAAAACGAGCACGGCAGGCTCGCCGCCGAATCCGCCGAACAATTGACCGCCGCCGAACACCTCGTGCTGGAGCCCCGGGAGATGCCGTCCGCATTCGACGACCCCGGCATCGCGATGGACCAGGAGCAGCCGTCGCCGCTTTTCCGCGGCCTCGCCCGAATTCACCGGTCCGGGGAGTTCTTGGCCGAGCACGGCGTGCACCGCCAGCTCGCCGGTTTCGGCGGCGACGAACTTTTCCACGGGCCGCCCGGATATCTGCATTCGCTGCTGCGGAACCGGCCGGTGAAAACGATTCGGCAGCTGCGCGGTTATCGCGCGCGGCACCGCTGGCCGCTGCTGCCGACGGTGTCGGCGCTGTTCGCCGCGCACGACGTGTCGCACTGGTGGCGGGAGCAGGCCGACCACCTCACCGCAGCGCCGCGCGCGGCGCTGCCGCCCGCGCTCGACTGGGGAGCTGTACCGCTGCGCGCGGCCCCCTGGGCGAGCGCGGAGACCGTCGCCGCGGCCCGTTCGGCGTTGCGCGGCGCGGCGCTGGCCGCCGAACCGCTGTCCGCGCATCGCGGGCAGCACCAGCTGCTGGCGGCGCTGCGCACGGCGGCACCCGCGCACCGCCAGCTCGCCCGGTGCTACGCGGAATCCGGGGTGCGGCTGGAACTGCCGTACTACGACGACCGGGTGGTGGAGGCGGCGATCGCCGTACGCCCCGACGAGCGGGCGTCACCCTGGCGGTACAAGCCACTGCTGGCCGAGGCCGTGCGCGGCACCGCACCGGACGCGGTGCTGCACCGCTCGGCGAAGGCGGGCGCACCGGAATCGGGGGTCGGCGCGGACGTGCACATCGGTTTCCGCCGCAACCGCAACGCGATCCTGGCGCTGTTCGCCGACTCCGAACTCGCGGTGCACGGCCTCATCGACACCGGTGTGCTGCGCAGGCACCTGCTGGCGCCGCACGTCGAACCGAGCACCCTGGTCGCCCTGGAGCACCTGCTGGGCTGCGAGACCTGGTTGCGCGGTGTCACCCGAGGCTCCGCTGGGAGGACCGATGCACCTGCGACTGCGTCCTGACGTCGACCCCACCGACGTCACCGACGGGACCGTGCTGCTCGACGAACGCACCGGCCGCCGCTGGCGGCTCAACCGGACCGGCACTCAGGTGCTGCGCGGCGTGCTGATCGGCCAGGACGCCGACCGCATCGCCAGCGAACTCGCCGATCGGCACCGCATCCCGGCCCACGTCGCCAGGCACGACGTGACCGCGATCGTCGAACGGCTGCGCACCGCCACCCTGCTGGAATCCACCGGCCAGGGCTGACGGGGCCGGGTGAGCGCCCGCGAACACGGGCGCTCACCTGGTCGTCGGGCTCCCGTCCAGCGCGTGCTGCACGGGCCGAGACCGAAGACGGGACCGCACTGCCTGTCTTGAGCGACGTCGTTGGTCGTTGTCCTGTCAGCGGCGAAGCCGCTGAGCAGTGACCAGCTTGAGCAAGCCGACCACCGGCGGGTTCTCAGCGGCTTCCTCGCGAGGACAGCTTTTTTCCTCGTGGCGGAGCCACTTGGAAAAAAGATCCCGCAGCGAGGA
>NZ_JBSFWJ010000050.1:0-49179 GCF_053592695.1 Saccharopolyspora sp. NPDC002578
CCGCTTTTTCCCTCGTGGCGGAGCCACTCGGGAAAAAGATCCCGCAGCGAGAGACCGACTGAGGTTCCGCTACCCGGACACCCACGCCACACGAGCCGTGGAAGCGATCAGTAAACCCGACATTCCACGCACCACCGAAACCACACGCCCAAACCCGGGAAGGCCTTAAAACCCGACCCCACACGCCAAGCCGAGCGGGACTCCACAACCCAGCCACACGCCCAAGCCGGGAAGGCTCCACGAACGGTCAGTCGAGCAGTTCGTCGACTCGGCGGGCGTAGGCGGTCACCGGGTAGACGGGTTCGAAGCCGCAGGTTTCCGCGAAGCGTTCTGCTGGGCCTCCCTCGTCGTCGTAGGCGGCGATGAGGCGGGCGCCCTTGCCGTAGAGCTCGTCCACCACGTCCGCCACCAGGGAAGAACCTGCTCCGCGGCGTCTGCGGCCAGGGCGGACCACGGCGTGTTCGACGAGGCCGACGCCGTGTTCGACGAAGCCCTGGGCGAATCCGGCCAGGCGGTCGGCTTCGGGGTCGTCGAGGACTCGCAGCACGCAGCGCGGGTCGTCGCCGCGGTGCGCCAGGGTGCGCACCAGGCGTCGTTCGCCCGAGTCGGACAGGCCCGCGTCGTCGCCGATGAGTTCGGCGATGCCGCGCAGGTCGTCGTCGGTGGCGGGGCGCACGGGGCTGGTGGGGGTTTTGCGGCTGCGGTGCAGCAGCGCCATGTTCTCCTCCACCGCGCGCCAGCCGGAGTCGTCGGCGATGCCTTCGATCTCCCCGACCGTGGTGGGCGAGGCGTACACGACGGCCTCGGAGCGGCCGGCGTCGGCGAAGGACTGCTCCAGGGTGAGCAGCGTCGTGGCGACCTCCGCCAGCGTTCCCCACAGGCCGCAGGCGTGGTTCGCGGTGGGCAGCGGGTTGTCCTGGTTGAGCACCACGGTGGCCGCGCCCACCTTGCCGATGCGGCCGTACCGGACGGCACCGGAGGCGAGGCGGGCGTTCTCGACCAGCCCGGCCAGTTCCCGCGCTTGGCGCGGGTCGAGCAGGGCGTCGTCGTCAGGATCGTGCAGCGGGTCCACACGTCCATTGTGGAGGTCTCCGCCCGAGTTTCGTATCCGCCTGCGACATTAAGGTGATCCGAGTTCGCAACTCTCGAAATCGCGCCGGAAGACCGTAATGTCGCTAGAGCACCTGCGTGCGAATCCGGGAGTCGCCGTGACAGGGACATACGATCACCACCGCGAGCGGCTGCGGCGCCAGGCCGACGAGCAGCTCCGCGCACGCCCCCCGTTGCCGACCTGGCAGAAGCGGGTCGTGGAGCGGTTCGCGGTGGAGCGCGGCACCGGCTGGTACACGCTGCTCAACCAGTTCGCCCCGCACACCCCGGACAACCGCCCGGACGTGGTCCTCATCGGTCCCGGCGGGGTGCTGGTGGTGCTGCTGCGCGAGCACGAACCGCATCCGGAGGCGACGCGCGCGGCGTTCGTGTGGACCGCGGAGCTGCTGGCGGGCCTGGCCACGCCGCACGGGCTGCTCACCGAGGCCGCGCTGCGCACCGTCGTGGTGTTCCCGGAAGGCGGGCGCGGCACCGCAGGCGACGGCGAGCACCTGGTGGTGACCGAGTCCGAGCTGGACCGGGTGCTGGTGCGGGACGAGCCGCTGCTGGACGCGGCGGACGCCCTGACCGCGGCCCGGCACCTGGACAACCGCACGTTCGACCTGACCCCCATCGCGTGGAACCCGCACCGGATTCCGCAGCCGCGAGCAGCGGGCGAGGTGGGTTCCTCGGAACACTCCTCCGGGCTGTTCGAGGTCCGGCGGCTGACGGAGGAGCGGGCCGAGTCACCGCCGCAGGATTCCGCGTTGGACTGGCGGCTGTTCCTGGACGACGCGCAGCTCGGCGCGGTGCGCAGGCAGTACGGCGGGCCGGCGCGGATCTCGGGCCCGGCGGGCACCGGGAAGTCGACGCTGGCACTGCACCGGTTGGCGTACTTGGCGCGGCGCAGCCCCGGCAAGCTGCTGTTCACCACGCACCTGGACGTGTTGCCGGAGCTCGCCCGCGAGCAGTTCCGCGCGTTGGCGCCGCAGGTGGCGCACCGCGTGGAGTTCCGGAACCTGCACGCGTGGGCCGCGGACCTGCTCGCCGAACGCGGCCGGGACGCGGAAGTGGACGAACCGCGGGTGGAGGCGGCGTTCGCCGCGGTGTGGGAGCGCTCGGGGCGCCCCGGGCCGCTGGCGAGCGCGCGACCCTCGCGGCACTACTGGAAGGACGAGATCGACCGGGTGATCAAGGGCCGCGGCCTGGGCACCTTGGAGTCGTACAAGTCCGCTCCGCGGCGGGGTCGCGGCGGCCAGCTCAGCCCCGCTTTCCGGGCCCACGTCTGGGAGTTCTACTGCGAGTACGAGCGGGAGCTGTGCGAACGCGGCATCTACGACCGCAACGACGTGCTGATCCGCGCGTGGGACGAGCTCGGCCGCAAACCCCTGGGTCGCGGCTATTCGGTGGTGGCGGTCGACGAGGTGCAGGACCTGACGCTGGTCGGCCTGCGGCTGGTGCACGCCGTCAGCGGCGAGGGCCCGAACCGGTTGCTGCTGGTCGGGGACGGGCAGCAGCAGGTGTTCGCCGGTGGCTGGCGGCTGTCGGAGGCGGGGGTCTCGCTGCGCGGCCGCAGCGAGGTGCTGCGCCGCAACTACCGCAACCGGGCCGCGATCGTCGAGGCCGCCGGTGAGCTCGACGCGGTGAACCGGTTCGACGACATCGACGGCGGCCCGCCGTTGACGCTGCGCTCGGCGTTGCCGGTGCTCAGCGGCGGCAAGGTGGTGCGGTGGAACGGCTCCGCGCAGCAGGAGGCGCTGCTGGCGGCGCTGCGCGAACTCGGCGACGACACCGGAGCGGCCGTGCTCACCCGCACCCGCTCGGCCGCCGAGGAGTGGCTGGAAGTGCTGCGCCGCAACGATTTCCGGGCAGGTCGGCTCACCCACCGGTCGTCGGCGGCGGTGCGGGTGGGGACGTTGCAGGAGGCGAAGGGCTTCGAGTTCCGCGCCGTGTTCCTGCCCGACGAGCACCGGCCCATCGGCTTCCACCGCGACGAACTCGAAGCGCTGCAACGACAACTGCTGGTCGCCACGACGCGCGCCCGCGACTACCTGTGGATCGGCGCCCTGGAGGAGGCCGACGAGTGACCGGCTAGTTCGGCAGCAGGTCGCGCAGCTGGCCGCGGGTGCTGACGCCGAGCTTCGGGAACGACCGGTACAGGTGCGAACCCACGGTGCGCGGGGACAGGAACAGCCGATCGCCGATCTCCCGGTTGGTGAGGCCGCGCGCGGCCAGCCGGATGATCTCCTGCTGCTGCGGGCTGAGCTCGTCGAGCACGTCGGCGGCGGCCGGGCCGGGGTCCGCGCCGCCGGAGGCCCGCAGCTCCGCCTCGGCCCTGGCGGCCCACGGGCGGGCGCCGAGCCTGCGGAACGTCTCCAGCGCTTCCGCCAGCGGAGCGCGGGACTCGGTGATGCGGCGGGCGCGGCGAAGCCATTCGGCCTGGTGCAGCAGGGTCCGCGCGCGTTCGAACGGCCACTGCCCGGTGCGGGGGTCGGCGAGCGCGGCGGCGAACAGCGGCTCCGGATCGTCGGCGAGCATCGCGCGTGCGTGGTCGAGCAGCGCCCGCATCCGCGCCGAGGCACCGCCGCCCAGCAGTTCCGCGGCGGCCCGCACGACGCGTTCGGCGTCGTGCGGCGTCCCGAGGCGTGCCGCGGCTGCGGCCAGTTCGGGCAGCGCCACCGCCGACTGGTGGTAGTGCTCGAACTCCCCGTCGGCGGTGAACATCCGGCGGAACTGCGCGTAGGCGGCGGCGTGGTCGCCGTCGGCCGCGGCGATCATGCCCAGCACGTACCTGGCCCGCACCGCGACCATCCGGCTCCCCGCGGGGTCCACCATGGACAGTGCATCGGTGGCCAGCTCGCCGGCTCGCACCGAGTCGCCGCGCAAGGCCAGCACGGCACCGTCCATCGTCTTCGACCCGGCGATGACGTGCGGGAGTTCGGCGCGGGCGCCGTTGCTCACCGCGTCGGCCGCGATGGTCCTGACCCGCGCCCAGCCGCCGGTGTCGAACAGCGTCCACCCGTGCGCGCAGCCGAGCCCTTCCGGCAGCGGGCCCCGGAGCCGCCACTGGTCGAAGGCCTGCTCGAACAGCCGCTCCGCCAGCGGTGCCTCGTCGAGCAGCCACGCGATGGTCGCCACCGCGATGGCCTGCCCCGGACCGGACTCGGCGGCGCCGAGCTCGGGCAGCAGCGGCAGCACTTCCGCCCTGCTGCCCACCGGATCCGCCACGGTCAGCACCCACGCCCTGGTCACCGGGTCCTGCGGGCCGGGGATCTGCCGCAGCGCGGCGAGCACCTGCTCGCGGCGGCCGGGTTCCGCCGAGTAGTAGGCGACGACGGCCGCGCCCGCCAACGCCGTGAGCGCGGTGTCCGGGGCCTGCCGCGCCAGCGCGGTCGCGGTGCGGGACAGCTGCGCGAAGGCCGCCGCGTGCCGGGTGGTGACGCTGAGCGCCTGCCCGGCCCGCAGCGCGGCGACGGCCAGCAGTTCCGGCTCGTCGGTGAGGTCCGCGATCCGCGCCGCCAAGTCCTCCAGCCACCCGGCCTGGGCGGTGAACAGCGCCGCGTCCGTCGCCAGCACGAGCCGCCGGGCACGTTGCCCGCGGTCCGGGCTCAGCTCGGCGGCGCGTTCCAGCGCCGTCGCCGCGGCCGCGTAGCCGCCCCGGCGGCGGGCGCGCCCGGCGGTGTCCTCCAGCAGCGCGGCGACGTCCTCATCGGGCCCGCTCGCGGCGGCGGCCAGGTGCCAGGCGCGCCGGTCCGGTTCGTCCGCGGTCGCCGCCGCCAGCACGAGGTGCGCCCGGCGCCGCCGCGCGACCGGCGCCGAGTGGTACAGCGCGGACCTGACCAGCGGATGCCGGAACCGGTAGCGGGAGCCCGTCCAGCGCACCAGCCCGGCTCGTTCCGCCGGTTCCCAACCGGATTCCGGCACCCGCACCGGGTCCGCGGTGTCGGCGGCGGCCAGCACCAGCAGCAGTTCCCCGCTCTCCTGCGGCAGTTCCTGCGCCCGCGCGGCGAAGATCTTCTCCAATCGTTCGGTGGTGACCAGCGGCCCCGGACCGGTCTCCTGTGGCACGGCGGCGAACTCGGCCAGCGCCAGCGGATTGCCCCCGGCCTCCGCCAGCACCCGCAGCCGGTGCGCGCCGGTCGGCGGACGCGGCAGCCCGTCGAGGACGCGGTTCGCGTCGAGGTCCCCGAGCGGTTCCAGGGACAGCACCGGGAGGCCGTCGAAGCCGGGCAGCGGCTGGTCCTCGCGGGCGCCGACGAGCAGGCTCAGCGGCTCCGCGTCGAGCCTGCGGGCCAGGAACGCGAGCACCTCCAGGCTGGCGCGGTCCAGCCAGTGCGCGTCGTCGACGACGAGCGGCCCGCCGAAGTCGGACAGCAGCTCCAGCACTTCCAGGGCCAGGCGCATCACGTCGGGTTCGGCCGAGCGCTCCCCCGCGCCGAACGCCGCGAGCAGCCGCGACGACTCCGGCGCCCGGTGCAGGACCGGCGCGAGCAGCTGGTGGAGTCCGGCGAACGCGAGGTTCGCCTCGCTCTCGCTGCCGGTGGCCCGCAGCGCGCGCGGTTCGGCCGCCGCGTCGAGCAGCGTCGTCTTGCCCATGCCCGGGTCGCCGGTGACGATCAGCACCCGCCCGGTCTCCCGGGCTGCCCGCCGCACCCGCGCGAGCTCCGCGTCCCGGCCGATGATCTGCTGCACAACCGCCTCCCGCCCACCGACTGTAGCCCTGCTCGCGCAGGTGCGGTCACGTGACGGATACCCCGCGACCTGGTGCGCGGCGCACAGTTCTCGGCATGCAGAGCATCACGCTGGGAGACGTCGAAGTCACGCGAGTGCTGGAGTTCCACGGGCGCGCGATGGGCATGGACGAGTTCTTCCCCGAGATCCCCGCCGACGTGTTCGAGGCCGAGCGGTCCTGGCTGGCGCCGGACTTCTGGTCGCCCGACGACAACGGGTTCACCGCGGCCGTGCAGACCTGGGTGCTGCGCAGCGCGGGCCGCACGATCCTCGTCGACACCGGCGTCGGCAACCACAAGGAGCGGCCGTACTCGCCGCACTGGCGGCACCTCGACACCGGCTACCTCGACGGCCTCGCCGCCGCGGGCGTCGACCCGGACGAGGTCGACATCGTGATCAACACGCACCTGCACGTGGACCACGTCGGGTGGAACACGCGGCTCGTCGGCCGGGACTGGGTGCCGACCTTCCCCCGCGCCACCTACCTGCTGCCGCGGCTCGACTTCGACTACTGGAACCCGCTGGGCGAGCACCGGCCGAAGAGCGCGCGCAGCCACCAGAACGTGTTCGAGGACAGCGTCGCGCCCGTGCACGAGGCCGGTCTCACCGAGCTGTGGGAGGGCGAGCGGGTCATCGACGAGAACCTGCGGCTGCTGCCCGCTCCGGGGCACACGCCCGGTTCGTCGGTGCTGCACCTGAGTTCCGGTTCGGACCGCGCGGTGTTCATCGGGGACCTGCTGCACACCCCGGTTCAGCTGCGGGACCCGGTGCACAACTGCGGTTTCGACGAGGACCCGGCCGCCGCCCGCGCCTCCCGGCGGCGCCTGCTGGAGTTCGCGGCGGACGGCACCGCGCTGGTCGTGCCCGCGCACTTCGGCGGGCACGGCGCCGCGGAGGTCCGCCGCGCCGGGGACCGCTTCGAGATCGTCAACTGGGCCGCGTTCGACCGGCCGGAGCGGAGCGACCGATGACCTCGGTGACGACCGCGGCGGGCCGGGTCCGGGGCAGGCGGCACGGGGACGGCCTGGTGTTCTCCGGGATTCCGTACGCCGCCGCACCCGTCGGCCCCGCCCGCTTCGCCGCTCCCCGGCCCGCTCCGCGCTGGGACGGGGAGCGGGACGCGGCGCGGCCGGGCCCCACCGCGCCGCAGTCGGAGCGGGCGTTCGGCGCGCTGGACATGGCGCCGTTCTTCGGCCCCGGCTGGGTCCGCGGCGAGGACTACCTGACGGTGACGGTGTCGACGCCGGACACCGCCACCCGCGGACTGCCGGTGATGGTGTTCGTGCACGGCGGCGGCTTCACCTCCGGTTCGGCGCAGGCCGCGCTCTACGACGGCGCCGGGTTCTCCCGCGACGGCGTGGTCCTGGTGACGCCGAACTACCGGCTCGGCGCCCCCGGGTGGCTCGCGCTGCCGGGTGCTCCGGACAACCGGGGGCTGCTCGACGTGCTGGCCGCGCTGCGCTGGGTGCAGGAGGAGATCGAGGCGTTCGGCGGCGATCCGGGCAACGTCACGCTGTTCGGGCAGTCCGCCGGGGCCACCATCGTCGGCGCGGCCCTGGCCGAGCACGCGGGCGGCGGCCTGTTCCGCCGGGTGATCGTCCAGAGCGGCAACGGGCTCGGCGCGTTCGTGCCCGCGCAGGCGGAACTCGTCGCGAACCGGCTCGGCGCGGTCCTGGACAGGCCGATCGCGGAGCTCGCCGAGGTACCCGACGAGCGGCTGCTCGCGGCGACCGCGCGGCTGCGCGGGCTGGACCTCGCGATCGACGGGCGGCCCGATCCGCTGCTGCGGCTCAGCCCGTTCGGCCTGGTGCTGCCACGGCAGCCCGCGACGTCGGTCGCCGCCGGGGCGGGCGCCGGCATCGACCTGCTCGTCGGGAACAACGCCGAAGAAGGCAACCTCTACCTGGCCCCGAGCGGCGACCTGGCGAAGTCCACCATGGACGACGTGCGGTCCGTTGCGGCGCAAGCCCATCCGGCCCCGGACCGGCTCGTCGCGGCGTACCGGGCGCAACGGCCGTCCGCCGCCGCGGGTGAGCTGCGGTCGGCGGTGCTCGGCGACGCCCTGTTCGGCGCCGGCACCCGCGCGCTCGCCGACGCGCACTCCGCGCACGCGGCGGCGACCTACCGCTACGAGTTCGCCTGGCGCTCCTCGGCGCTCGGCGGATCGCTGGGCGCCGCGCACGGCGTGGAGCTGCCGTTCGTCTTCGACATCGCCGACGACCCGGGCCTGCACGGCCCGAACACCCTGCTCGGCGCGGGCCCCCCGTCCGAGCTGGGCGCCGAGGTCCACGCCGCCTGGGTCCGCTTCGCCACCTCCGGCGACCCCGGCTGGGAGCGCCACACCACGCCCCGGCGGCCCGTGCGGCGGTTCGGACGGCCACCCGAGGTGGTCGCGGACCCGAACCCGCTGGAACGCGCGGCCTGGTGAAGCGCCCCGGCGCTACCAGGTGACCGGCATCGAGTACACGCCGTAGATGACGGCGTCGTCCTTGAACGGCAGCTCGTCGCGCGGCACCGCCAGCGCGAGCGACGGGACCCGGGCGAACAGCGAGTCGAACACGATCTGCAGCTCCATCCGCGCCAGGTTCTGCCCGAGGCACTGGTGCGGCCCGTAGCCGAACGCCACGTGCTGGCGGGCTCCGCGATCGATGTCGAACTCGGCCGGTTCCGGGAACGTGGCCGGGTCGTGGTTGGCGGTGTGGCCGAGCGCGATGACGGCCTCGCCCTCGCGGATGCGCGTGCCGCCGACCTCGACGTCGGCGGTCGCCACCCGCGAGGTCACCGTCTCCACGATCGTCAGGTAGCGCAGCAGTTCCTCGACCATGCCGAGCGTGCGCCGCGGGTCCTGCCTGATGGCCGCGATGTCATCGGGGTTCTCCAGCAGCGTGAGGGTGCCCAGCGAGATCATGTTCGCGGTCGTCTCGTGGCCGGCGACGAGCAGCAGCGTGGCCATCGCGACCAGGGCCTCGTCGTCCTCGACGCCCTCCTCGCGCTGCTTGGCGAGCTGGCGGCTCAGCAGGTCTTCGCCCGGAGCGGACTTCTTCGCGGTGATCAGGTCGCGGAGGAACGACCGCACCTCCGCCGCGGCCCGCACGCGCTCCTCGGCCCCCGTGCTGCGCCGCAGCATCGCCGAGGAGCGCTCCTGGAAGAAGTCGTGGTCGGCGTACGGGACGCCGAGCAGCTCGCAGATCACCAGCGAGGGCACCGGCAGCGCCAGCTCGGCGACCAGGTCGGCGGGCTTCGGCCCGGCGAGCATCGAGTCGAGGCAGTCGTCGACGATCCGCTGGATCCGGGGCCGCAGCTCCCGCATCCGCCGCACGGTGAACTCGCCCAGCACGGAACGCCGCACCGGCCCGTGCTCCGGCTCGTCCATGGACAGCATGTTCGGCCGGAACGCGCTGATCGATTCCTGCTGACCGGCGGCGAGGAACGGGAACGCCGGGTTGCGCCGGTCGGCGCTGAACCTCGGGTCGGACAGCGCGAAGCGGACGTCCTCGTGCCGGGTGAGCACCCACGCCGTCGAGCCCGTCGGCGTTCTGACCTGGGACACCGGCGCCGAGTCGCGCAGCTGCGCGTACTCCTCGGGTGGTGCGTACGGGCATCGCCGCGCGACGGGAAACTCCCGCACTGCGTCGTCGGTGACGTCGGGCATGGTGCGACCTCC
Source organism: Saccharopolyspora sp. NPDC002578 (assembly GCF_053592695.1). Lineage (NCBI taxonomy): Bacteria > Bacillati > Actinomycetota > Actinomycetes > Pseudonocardiales > Pseudonocardiaceae > Saccharopolyspora > Saccharopolyspora sp. NPDC002578. The sequence continues at coordinate 9,485 of NZ_JBSFWJ010000050.1, forward strand.
CAATATGGAAGAAAACCTTCCGCTTACACTCGAAAGTACTGAAGCGGAAGCACTCCGTCCACCTGCGAACGGGTGGATGCGAGAATCCACCGGTGAACTCGGACATTTCGGCACCGGAAGGCGAACTCCCGCTGCGCGCCGACGCACGCCGCAACCGCGACCAGATCATCAACGCGGCCAAGGCGATCTTCGCCGCCGAAGGTCCCGACGCCCCGATGGAGGAGATCGCGCGCCGGGCCGGAGTCGGAGTCGGCACCCTCTACCGGCGCTTCCCCGACCGCGAGGCGCTGATCCGCGCCGTCGCCAGGGACAACTTCACCAACGCGCTCACGCACGCGCAGGCGGCGGCCACCGAGGAAACGACCGGCTGGAACGCACTGGTGCGGCTGCTCAAGAGCTCCGACGAGCTGCAGCTCAGCGTCCGCCTCGGCATGACCTCACCGCGCGCCTGGGACGTCGTCAAAGGCGACCAGGTCACCCAGGGACTCCGGGACTCCCTGCTGGAAATCCTGGAAGGCGTGGTCGGCACCGCGCAAGCCGAGGGCTCGCTGCGCACGGACGTGGGCGCCGGCGACATCGCGGCGATGTACTCGATGCTGCTGCGCCGCCCGACGGACCCTGCCCAGCAGCGCATCGCGGAACGGGCGCTGCACATCATGCTCGACGGCCTGCGCCCGCACCGGCACGCGACCGGGCTCCCCGGCCGCCCCTTGCAGGTGTCGGAGGTCCACCCGCTGTCCACCGCGCCCGCCCACCCGGCACCGGGAACGTAGAACGCGACCGCCCTCCGGCAGCACCGGGCATTACGGCGGGGACCGAAACGGCCGCGTGCCGTCCCTCCGAGCGGGAAGGGACGGCACGCGGCCGGCATGCGGAAGGCCGGGGCGCGCGGACGGCGCCCGGCCCCTCGCTCAGTCGAGGTCCAACCGCTCGGACAGCTGGGGCAGCAGCGGCTGCCGCTCGTCGACGGGGATCTCCGGGTCGACCGGAGCCTGCTCCGCGTTCCCGCAGTTCGGCGTGGTCGGCTCACCGGTGAGGCGGTCGTCGAGCCACGCGAACGCGCGCGGGAAAGAGGCGATCGCACCACCGATGTGGGTCGGCCCGAGGTTCGGCGCGAACTGCACGTCCGCCCCTTGGGCGCACCACTCGCCGGCGAGGGTCTCGGACTGCTCGAAGGGGATCACGTCGTCCAGCCGGCTCTGCCCGATCAGCACGGGGAAGGCGGGCTTGCCGTTGCCGATCCGCTGCTCGCCGACCGCGGTCGCGAACGGCTCCTCCGCCAGGTAGTCGGTCAGCGGCCTGCCGTCCTCGGTGAAGTCCTTCGTCTGCGCGAACGCGAACTGCGCGATCCCGTCGATGGTGCACGAGTTCTCGACGTCGTCGCGGAACTGCTCGCCCTTCTCGTTGAGGTAGGGCTCGAGGTCGATGTCGTAACCGGCGGCGACCCCCGCCACGGCGTAGCCGAGGAACGCGGCGTAGAAGCCGCCGTCGAGGTTCGCGCCGACCCCGCCGAGCTCGGCGGGCACGGCACCGGCCGCGGCCCCCCGGATGTCGAGCTCCGGTGCGTAGGACGAGGCCAGCTCGGCCGCCCCGGCCACACCGCCACCGCCTTGGGAGTAGCCGTAGAGCACCACCGGCCCGTCGTCGGGCACGTCCGCCCCGGGCAGCCGCTGCGCGGCGCGCACCGCGTCGAGCACCGCGTTGCCGCTGACCTCGCGGTTGATGTAGGTGTGCACGCCCGGCGTCCCGAGGCCCTGGTAGTCGGTCATGGCGACCGCATAGCCCTTGCTGAGCATGGCCTTCACGAAGACGCCTTCGTACTCGGTGCCGTTGGCGAGCTGCCGGGACGGCGCGCAGTGGTCGGCGATGCCCTGGGTTCCCGGCGCGTAGCCGACGACGGGACGTTCGCCCTCCCCCGTCCACTCGCCGTTCGGCGTGATGACCGTGCCGGTCACCGCGATCGGCGCGCCGCCGCGATCGCTGGAGCGGTACATCACCCGCTGCACGTCCGCATCGACCTTGATCGCCTTCAGCGGGTCCAGGAAGTACTCGGACGGTTCGGAGCGCACCAGGTCACCGTTGCTCCCCGGTAACTCGGCGGGCGGCTCGTAGAACGGCGGACGCTCCTCAGCGTCGGCGGCGGACGCGGTCGCAACGGCGAACGACACCCCGACCACGGTGGTCACCACGGTCGCAGCCGCGCGCTGGAACGGACGGAGGTTCACGGGCAACTCCTCGTTGAGTGCAAACCGAAACCTACTACCCAGTAGGCAACGCCCTCAGCGTGACGCCCGACACGACCGGCCGACAATCACCGACGACCCCGAAACCTGCTTTCGCAACCTTTTCGTAAACAATCAAGCACTCGCAGCGACGCTTCGCCACGCACCGTGAAACCGCGCACGCCCGAGCGCTACTGCTGACGATGTAACGCGTGCTACTTTCGGCGCTGTGACAGACGAAGAAGTGTCGTGGCTGATCTTGGTCATCAAGCTGCCCGCGGATCCGTCCCGGCACCGGGTGGCGGTGTGGCGGGAGCTGCGCAAGATCGGCGCGCTGTCGCTGGGGCAGGGCGTGTGGGCCGTGCCGGAGGTGCCCGCCTTCACCGAGGGCGTGCAGCGCGCCCGCGCACTCACCGACGGCGCCGGCGGGCAGGGCGTGACGTTGCAGGCGTCCGGCCGCACCGACGCGGACGCCGCCCGCTTCCGGGAGATGTTCACCGCCGCCCGGTCGGCGGATTGGGCGGAATTCCTCGCGGACTGCGGCAAGTTCGAGGACGAGCTCGCCAAGGAGATCCGCACGGCCAAGTTCACGTTGGCCGAGCTGGAGGAAGAGGAGCAGAGCCTGGAACGGCTGCGCCGCTGGCACCGGGACCTGACCGTCCGGGACGTCTTCGGGGCGCCGGAAGCGGCCGAGGCCGCTGAACGCCTCAAGCACTGCACCGCGGCCTGCGAGGACTACGCGGAACGCGTCTTCAACGCGCTGCACCTGACCGACGAAGGCGCATCGTGATCCGACAGCCCCTGTCCCCGGCGGCCACCAAGCGCGCGATGTGGCCGCTGTACGCGGCCGGTTTCACCACCGCGTTCGGCGCTCACGGCATCGCGGCCAACCTCGGCGGGTTCTCCGAGGACGCCGTCACCTCCTTGCTCGTCCTGGGTGGACTGCTCGCCCTCTACGACGGCGCCGAGGTCGTGCTCAAACCGATCTTCGGCTCGCTGGCCGACCGGATCGGCGGCAAACCCGTCCTGCTCGGCGGCCTGATCACCTTCGCCGCGGCTTCCGCGCTGTACGTGATCGCGGCCGGTCCCGAATGGTTGTGGGCCGCCCGGTTCGGCCAAGGCGCCGCCGCCTCCGCGTTCTCCCCCGCCGCTTCCGCCATGGTCGCCCGCATCAACCCGGCCGCTGGGCGGGGCCGCGCCTTCGGCAGCTACGGCTTCTTCAAGTCCATCGGCTACACCCTCGGCCCGCTGCTCGGTGGCGTTCTCGTCTGGGGCGGCGGCATGCGGCTGCTGTTCGCGGCGATGGCCCTGTGCGCGGCGGTGGTCGCGGTGTGGGCCGCGGTGGCGGTGCCCGCGGTGCCTCCGCTGCCCCGCGAGCGGCAGACGCTCGCCGACCTCGCCCGACGGGTGGCCGACCGTTCCTTCCTGGGGCCCACCGCGTCCCTCGCCGCCGCGACCGCGGCGCTGTCGGTCGGTGTCGGATTCCTGCCCGTCACCGGCGCGGCAGCGGGACTCGGCACCATCGCGACGGGCACCGCCGTCTCCGTGCTCGCCGCGACGGCCGCCGTCGTCCAGCCCCGGGTCGGCCGGGCGCTGGACGAAGGGCGCCTGACCACCCGCACCGGGTTGATCACCGGACTGCTCATCACGGCGGTCGGCCTCGCCGCCGCGATGCTGCACGGCCTGGCAGGCGTGCTGGTCGCCGCCGCGCTCATCGGCGCGGGCACGGGTCTGATCACGCCGCTCGGCTTCGCAGCCCTGGCCGCCGCCACTCCCGAGGAACGGATGGGCCAGACCATGGGTTCCGCCGAACTAGGACGAGAACTGGGCGACGCAGGCGGCCCACTCCTGGTAGCAGGAGTCGCCACCCTCGCCACCCTCCCCCACGGCTACGCAACCCTAGCCGCCCTACTAGCAACAAGCGCCCTACTAGCCCTACTGACCCCCCACCACAACCCCCCACCCCAGACCTGACCACACAAACAAAAACAAAGCCCCACCCCCAAACCAAAGGCAAGTCCGAGGCGAAGCCCGAGGCCGAGCGAACGCGAAGGCGAGGCCGAGGCCGAGGCCACATCACCCCACCTCAAGCTGGTTCCCACCCAGCCCAACCCACACACAACGCAAGGAGCACCTCCCCACCCAGCCACCGCACCGTGGGGGCCTACGGGGGCTCGGCCCCCGTACGAACAAAAAGGAGCCGGGAAGACGCCAAAGGCGTCAACCAGGCTCCAAGTGGAGGTGCCGGGAATCGAACCCGGGTCCTCCGTCGCTTCACCAAGACTTCTCCGTGCGCAGTCCGCTATGCCTCTGCTTGGCTCCCTCGGTCTCGCGAACTAGCCGAGGTGACGAGCCCAGCCGCTGTTCGATGTCCCACCAGGTCCCGCGGCCGGACCTGGCGGTAAGAGCCTCCTAGTCGATGCCGGATTCCGGGACGGAGGCGTTCCCGGTCCGACAGAGTCGCTCCTCGCTCAGGCGGCGAGGGCGAACTCGCGCTGACTCTTGTCGGCGCTTATTAAATTGCGGCGACGCTCTCGGTGGTCTCCCGCCTGCACCGGCACGCTTCCCTTGGATCTACGTCCGGAGTCGAAACCGTTCACCCCCTCGTAGCGGCCGTACCTTCCCGGCCGCGCGTTCCGTACAGCATAACGTCACCGCCCCGGCGGATCATTCCAATATCGGGTAATTGTTTTTCCGCAGGTCACAGACCCAGAAGTCGGCTCGGCGCGTCGTGCAGCACGCTGCGCAGGAACTCCGCCCCCAACCGCTCGTCGGCGGCGGCCCAGCCGGCGATGGCGGCGAGCTGGTCGGCGTAGGGGTACGGGATGTTCGGGTAGTCGGTGCCCAGCACGATCCGGTCCCGCACCGGCACGAGCCGCGCTGGCCAGTCGGCGGGCAGCGGGGCGAACCGCTCGCTGAACGCCACTCCGACCATCGTCGTGTCCAGGTGCACGCGCGGGAAGCTCTCCACGAGCCGCAGCGCTGCCTCGTAGTCCGGCATCCCGGCGTGGGCCAGCACGACGGTCAGCGACGGGTGCCGTCGCAGCACTTCGCCGAACACGTCGAGCCCGGTGTGCTCGCCCCGGATCGGGCCGTGCCCGCAGTGGATCACGACGGGCACCGCGGCTTCCGCGAGCACGCCCCACACCTCGTCGAGCAGGTCGTCGCGCGGGTCGAAACCACCGACCTGCACGTGGACCTTCACGCACCGCGCCCCCGCGTCGAGGGCGTCGCGCATCGACCCCGCCATGCCCAGCTCCGGGTACAGCGTCGCCGTCGGCACGGCGCCCGGTGTGCGGTGCCCGAAGTCCAGCGCCCACGAGTTGAGCCACTCCGCCATGCCGGGCTTGTGCGGGTAGACCAGCGGGGCGAACGTCGTCACCCCGAGCTCGTCGAGCAGCCGCAGCCGGGTGGGTTCGTCGTGGCGGTACTGCACCGGCCAGTCCATGCCGTAGTGCGTGCGCGCCTGGTCGAAGTACGCCCACACCTTGTGCAGCATCCGCTCCGGCAGGAAGTGGGTGTGCAGGTCGACGAGGCCGGGGATGCCGAGCTCGTCGAGCCAGCCGCGCACGTCCACGTCGGTGGCCGGTCCGGCGAGCGGGCTCACACTCGTCCTTTGCGGATCCTGCCGATGTGGCGCTGCATCTCGCGGTCGGCGTCCCGCTTGGCCATGTCGTGGCGCTTGTCGTGCGCCTTCTTGCCGCGCGCCAGGGCCAGTTCGACCTTGGCCTTGCCGTCGGAGAAGTACATCGACAGCGGGACCAGGCTCAGCCCGTTCTCCTTGATCTTGCCGACGAGGCGGAGGATCTCACCCCGGTGCAGCAGCAGCTTCCGGGAGCGCCGCGGTTCGTGGTTGGTCCACGTGCCCTCGGTGTACTCCGGGATGTGCGCGTTGCGCAGCCACACCTCGCCGTGGTCGACCGTGCCGAACGCGTCCACCAGCGACGCCTTGCCCTGTCGCAGGCTCTTCACCTCGGTGCCGGTCAGCACGATCCCGGCCTCGTAGGTGTCCAGCACCGACCAGTCGTGCCGCGCCTTGCGGTTCTGCGCGATCGGCTTGCGCCCGCGTTCCTTCACCATGCCTGCACTTTAAGACCCGCGGTCAACCGAGTTCTCACACCACCCTGCCCCGGCACGACGAAGCGGCTGCGTCCGCGTGCGGAACACGCGAGCGCAGCCGCTCGATCGAGAAGGCGGGCCGGCCTAGAGCCGCACGTACAGCCGCAGCGTCACGTAACCGGTCGTCGCGGAGATCGCCGCCGCCACCAGCAGCATGATCGGGGACACCGCGGCGATGTCGCCGTAGCCGATCTCGGGGATGATGCCGGTGCCGAACACCGGCGACATGACCCTGTCGATGAACGCCGCCTTCGAGATCAGCAGTCCGACGACGGCCAGCAGCGCACCGATCAGACCGGACACCATCGCTTCCAGGAGGAACGGCAGCTGGGTGTACCAGCGCGTCGCCCCCACCAGCCGCATGATGCCGGTCTCCGTTCGCCGCGTGAACGCGGAGAGCTGAATGGTGTTGGAGATCAGCAGCAGCGCACCGACCGCCTGCACCAGCGCGATCGAGAAGGTCGCGTTGCGCACGCCGTTGAGCACGCTGAACAGCCGGTCCAGGTAGTCGGCCTGGTCGACGACGCTGTCCACGCCGGGCTGGCCTTCGAACTTCTGCTGGATCGCGCCGAAGCGCTCCTGGTCGGTGAGCTTCACCCGCAGCGAGGCGGGCATCGCTTCGACGCGGGCGACGTCGCGCAGCTCGGGCATGGTCTCGAAGACCTTGTTGAAGTTCTGGAACGCGGCTTCCCGGTTCTCGTACTTCACCGAGTCCACGCCGGACGAGCGGGTCAGTTCGGACTTGAGGTTCGCGCAGGGCTGCTGGGTGCAGTCCGGGTCGTTGGCGCTGACGTCATCGGTCATGAACACCACGACCTCGACGCGGTCCTGGTAGACCTCCTGCATCCGGTCGATCAACCGGACCACCAGGAGACCGCCACCGAGCAGGCCGACCGAGATGGCCGTGGTGAGGATCATGGCGATGGTCATCGTCACGTTGCGCCGAAGGCCGTTGACGACCTCGCTGAATACGAAGCTCGCGCGCATCTTGGTGTGTGCTTCCTGGCTGGGTTCGGGGGTGCGGGGCTGCTCAGCGACCGACGCCGTAGACGCCGCGGGCGTCGTCGCGGATCACTTTGCCGAGGCTCAGTTCCACGACTCGACGCCGCATCGAGTCCACGATCGAGTGGTCGTGCGTCGCCATGATCACCGTGGTGCCGGTGCGGTTGATCCGCTCCAGCAGCAACATGATGTCCTGGCTGGTGTCGGGGTCGAGGTTGCCCGTGGGCTCGTCGCACAGCAGCACCAGCGGCCGGTTCACGAACGCCCGCGCGATCGCCACGCGCTGCTGCTCGCCACCGGAGAGCTCGTTCGGCATCCGGTCGGCCTTGCCTTCCAAGCCGACGAGCTGCAAGACCTCGGGCACCACCTTGCGGATGGTGTGCCGGGGCTTGCCGATGACCTCCAGCGCGAACGCGACGTTCTCGGCGACGGTCTTGTTGGTGAGCAGCCGGAAGTCCTGGAACACGCAGCCGATTCGCTGTCGTAGCCGCGGCACTCGGCGCCGCGGGAGTTTCGCGACGTTCCAGTCGGCCACGAACACCCGGCCACGGGTCGGCACGTCCTCGCGGAGCAGTAGCCGCAGGAACGTGGACTTCCCCGAGCCGGAAGGGCCGATGAGGAACACGAATTCGCCTTTGCCGACACCCACGGAGACGTCGTCGAGCGCGGGGCGGGTCGAGGTTTTGTATCCCTTGGACACGTGCTCAAGCCGGATCACGGGGCGTGAGTTTACCTGCGACCTTTCGGGGGACGACGGCTCACCCGGACCAGCGCCGATCGAGCTCGTAATCGGCCGTCTCTTCGCAGGTCAACCCATGATCGACGAATGCACCCGGAAATCCCGGGGCGCCGGGGCGGGCTTCACCCGAGCGGGCGGTCCCGCGCGGTCTCGCGGACGCGCGTGGTCCCGATGCGCTAGGGACCGCGCGCGACGGCTCTTGATCCTTCCGGGCGAGATCAGCCGTCCTGCTGGCGGCGCCAGCGGATGCCCGCTTCCAGGAACCCGTCGATCTGCCCGTCGAGCACCGCGTCCGGGTTGCCGACCTCGAACTCGGTCCGCAGGTCCTTGACCATCTGGTACGGGTGCAGCACGTAGGAGCGCATCTGGTTGCCCCAGCTGGAGCCGCTGTCCTTGAGCGCGTTGAGCTCGGCGCGCTCCTCTTCCTTCTTGCGGGCCAGCAGCTTCGACTGGAGCACGCGCAGCGCGGCGGCCTTGTTCTGCAGCTGCGACTTCTCGTTCTGGCAGGAGACCACGATCCCGGTGGGGGCGTGGGTGATGCGGACCGCGGAGTCGGTGGTGTTCACGCTCTGCCCGCCGGGACCGGAGGAGCGGAACACGTCGACGCGGATGTCCTTCTCCGGGATCTCCACGTGGTCGGTCTCCTCCACGACCGGCAGCACCTCGACACCGGCGAACGACGTCTGGCGCCGGCCCTGGTTGTCGAACGGCGAGATCCGCACCAGCCGGTGCGTGCCCTGCTCGACCGACAGCGTGCCGTAGGCGTAGGGCGCGTTGATGCGGAAGGTCGCCTGCTTGACGCCGGCCTCTTCCGCGTAGGAGGTGTCGTAGACCTCGACCGGGTATTCGTGGCGCTCGGCCCAGCGCACGTACATCCGCATGAGCATCTCGGCGAAGTCGGCGGCGTCGATCCCGCCCGCTTCGGCCCGGACGGTGACGACGGCTTCCCGCTCGTCGTAGTCGCCGGACAGCAGCGTGCGGACCTCGAGGGCGTCGAGCTCCTTCTTCAGCCGCTTGCGCTCGCCGTCGGCCTCGTCCAGCCCGGCCTGATCGCCTTCGTCCTCGCTGAGCTCGTAGAGGACTTCGAGGTCCTCCACGCGCTGGCGCAGGTCGGTGATCTTGCGCAGCTCGGCCTGGCGGTGCACCAGCTGGCTGCTGATCTTCTGCGCGTACTCGACGTCGTCCCAGAGGTTCGGCTTCGCCGCCTCGGCTTCCAGTTCGGCGATCTTCGCCCGCAACTCGTCGAGGCCCATGACGCTCTCAATGCCTTCGAGCGTGGTGGACAGGTCCTTGATATCTGCGGCGACGTCGGGATTCACAATGTTCGAGGGTACTTCACCGGCGGGCGGCCGCCCACGAGGACGGCCCCGGCCGCTGCTGGTGCCGACCGTTCCCGGCGATGATGCCGCCGCGAGCGGAGCCGGCGGATCATTCCGGTCGGCTCATTCCGGAATGCTGTCCAGGAGTTTGACGATGGCCCGGTTGTGGGCGACGGTGAAATCGGCCGCGGCCTTCTCGTACGGGTCCGCGGAGGCCTTCGCCGCGTTCTTCGCCTCGTCCAATCGCGCGGTGTACTGCACCCTGGCCGATTCGACGAGCGCGGCGCGCTGCTTCGGCGTCAGCGAACCGGCGTGCACGAGGCGCAGGATCAGCGGGCTGCGCACGTTGTCGGGGCCGGGTTCGGTGTTCAGCCAGGACTTGAAGGCCCGCTTGCCGGCCGCGGTGATCGCGTACTGCTGGCTGGACCGCGGCCCCTGCTTGCCGAGGCGCAGCAATCCGGACTCGGTGAGCGCGGGGAGCTCGCGGTACACCTGGCTGCGGGTCACGCTGAAGAATCCACCGAATCGTTCGGTGGCGGCAGCGACGAGCTGCCCCCCGGTCTTCGGGCCGTCGTGCAGCAGCCCTAGCAGGGCGGCGGATGTCGAGTTCAGCTCAGTCACGAATCCACCGTGCCACGGCCCTCGCAGGCTGTCCACAATGGTCGGCCACTCTGTCCACTGTGGTTGCAATGGGCTGGTCCGAGTGGACCATCCCCTGCTGGCGCTGCGTGAGCGGATGCCGCCGACTCAGCGTGCTTTGGCGCACATCGTTGTGCCATCGAGGGGAACGGCAGGCGTCGCGGCTCGGCCGCCCGCCCGCACGCGGTGTCCCGAGCAGCACGGATCGCTACCTGATCGTGCGGTCTACCTGCACGAAACGGTGCGCTCGCGCGTCGGAGCAGCCGATTACCGGGAGTGACTCGCATGCTGTGAGCGGCGATCGGCGCTTCTGGCGGTCGCTTTCGGACGGAGGTCGTGATGCGTCGCAATGAGCCACTAGGCCGAGTTTTCAGTTGTGCGAGCAAGAAAATCCGCATCCCCGGTCACGCTTGCGCGGTGTGCGGCCGAACCATGCGACCGGTCCCCGGGGTTCCTCCCGCGGAACGCCTCTGCTCCCCCGCCTGCGCCAAGATCTGGGCCCGCCCCAAACCCTGACGACACGCAGAAGTCCGCAGCGGAAACCAATCCAGAGCAGCCAAGCGCAACGAGCGAAACGCGAGCAACCCAGACCGCCCACGAGAAACCCGGACCACACCCGTCCCAACGGAACCACCGCACCGTGGGGGCCTACGGGGGCTCGGCCCCCGTAAAAACGACGACAAACGGAAAGAGGCCCCCTCTCGCCAGAGAGGGGGCCTCGAACACGCTCACAGTAGCGGGGACAGGATTTGAACCTGCGACCTCTGGGTTATGAGCCCAGCGAGCTACCGAACTGCTCCACCCCGCGCCGCTGCGCAGCTCATCGCTGCGCTGTATTTCGTTGTGAAAGGAACTCTACACGCCCCCGAATCCACTCCAACACCACCCCCCGAAAACCCCACCACCAGCACGAACCCCCACCCGGCACGCAAAGCACGAAGCGCGAAGCGCGAGCCCCACCACCCGAGCGCGAAGCGCGAGCAACCCAGGCCGCACAAAAGAAACCCCGACCACACCCGTCCCAACGGAACCACCGCACCGTGGGGGCCTACGGGGGCTCGGCCCCCGTAAAAACGACAAGAAACGGAAAGAGGCCCCCTCTCGCCAGAGAGGGGGCCTCGAACACGCTCACAGTAGCGGGGACAGGATTTGAACCTGCGACCTCTGGGTTATGAGCCCAGCGAGCTACCGAACTGCTCCACCCCGCGCCGCTGCGCAGCTCATCGCTGCGCTGTATTTCGTTGTGTGCAGAAGCCTACTCGACGCCGAACCTGAGGTGACACCGGGGGGTCCTTAAGGCGACGCCGTCCGCGCCGCACTCCGGTGTTCCGCGGGTCGGCCCTGGTCAGAGCCGGGCCGACCCGCGGAACGAGGAGATCAACCGCCGTTGCCCTGGAGCTGCTCGAAGCGGCCGACGGCCTGCTCCAGCTGCTGGAGCGCGCTGCCCAGGTCACCGAGGTTGCCGGACTGCTGCGAGGTCCGCACCCGCTCCAGAGCGCCTTGGATGTCGTTGACGGCGCTGCTGAGTTCGGGCGTGGGCTGCTGCCCGGGCTGTTGCGGCCTGGGGGGCCGCTGCCCCGGAGGCTGTTCGCCGCCTCCGTCACCGGTGGCGTCCCCGGCTCCGGCGCCGAAGACCTGTTCCAGCGCCTTGGGCAGGGTTTCGGCGAAGCCGACGTTGCCGCCGAAGGACACCAGGACCCTGGCGAGCTGCGGGTAGGAGTCCTGCTCGTTGCGCTGGATGTAGATCGGTTCCACGTAGAGCAGGCCGCCCTTGACGGGCAGCGTCAGCAGGTTCCCGAAGATCGCCTTGACGTTGGGGTTGTTGAACAACGTCCGGTTCTCGGTGACCTCCGGGGTGGACTCCATCTGGTTCTGCACCTGGTTGGGCCCGGCCGTCTGGGTGTCGGTCGGCAACCGCAGGACGTTGAGCTTGCCGTAGTTCTCCGGGTCGGAGGACGCGGAGACCCAGGCGGCCATGTTCTGCCGCCGCAGCGCGGTGAGGGCGCTGGTGAGCTGGAACGTCGGCTGGTCCTGGCCTTCGACCTGGGCGACGACGTAGTACGGCGGTTGCTGGTTGCCGTCTTCGGCCGCGCCGCCCTGTCCGCCGCTGGTGGGGTCCGGCGGGACTTCCCAGAAGGTCTGGGTGGAGTAGAAGTCACCGGGGTTGTCGACGTGGTACTTGGTGAGCAGCGAGCGCTGCACCTTGAACATGTCCTCCGGGTAGCGGAAGTGTTCGCGCAGCTGCGGGCTGATCTCCGAGGAGGGCTTGACGACGCCGGGGAACACGCCTTCCCAGGCCTTGAGCACCGGGTCGGGCTTGGTGTCGTCGGTTTCGTACAGGTCGACGGTGCCGTCGTAGGCGTCGACGGTGGCCTTCACCGAGTTCCGGATGTAGTTGATCTGCTGGTTCGGCTGGCGCTGCACGCCGCGCAACGTGTCGTTGGTGGCTTCGCCGAACTCGGTGATCTCGGAGTACGGGTAGTTGTTCAGCGTGGTGTAGCCGTCGATGATCCACTTGATGTGCCCGTCGACCACGGCGGGGTACGGGTCGCCGTCGACCTTGAGCCAGGGTGCGACCTTCTGCACCCGGTCCCGCGGGTTCCGCTCGTAGATGATCTTCGAGTTCTCCCCGATGGCCTGGTTGAACAGGATGTTGCGCTCGGCGTGGTGCGCCGCGAACACGAGCCGGTTGAACCAGTTCCCGAGCGGCACGCCGCCCTTGCCGTCGTAGGTGTAGGCGCTGCGGTCGGTGTCGTACTCGCGGGGCGCCTCGCCGGGATTGCCGCCGACGATGGCGTAGGTCGAGGCGAGTTCGCCGAAGTAGCTGCGCGGCTGGTCCACCGGGATCTTGCCGCGGCCGTCGTTGGCGACGTCGCTGACGGAGAACACCGGGTAGCCGCCCTGGGTGCGGCCGTCCTCGAGGGTGGAGTCGACGCGGTCGGCGGGCGCGCTCACGAACCCGTTGCCGTGCGTGTAGACCATGTGCTGGTTGATCCACGACTGCTGGTTCTCGGCCAGCCCCGCCGTGTTGATCTCGCGGAGCGCGACCAGGTAGTCCTGCAGCTTCCCGTTCTCGTCCCGGTAGCGGTCGACGTCGAGCTTGTCCGGGAAGCCGTAGAAGTTGTACTGCTGGGTGAGCTGAGTGAACGTGTCGGACAGGACGCTGGGGTCCAGCAACCGGATGTTCGGGATGGTCCCGGTGTCGTCGGCGACCTGCTGCGGACGCAGGTTCGTCACGCCCGGGTAGTCGTGCACCTCGACCTTGTCCTCGCCGATGTCGAAGGCCTGGCGGGTGGCCGCGATGTTGCGGCGGATGGACTCCGCCTCGCGCTGGTTGGCGTTGGGCCGCACCGAGAACTGCTCCAGCAGCGCCGGGCCGACCGCGCCGACGAGCACGCTGGAGAGCACCAGCAGGACCGTGGCCAGCGCCGGGATCCGCAGGTCGCGCAGGAACACCGCGGCGAAGAACGCGAAGGCGCAGAACACCGCGATGCACAGCAGGATCAGCTTGGCCGGCATCACCGCGTTCAGGTCGGTGTAGGTGGCACCGGTGAACAGCGAGTTCCGCCGCGACAGCAGCAGGTCGTAGCGGTCGAAGAAGTAGTCGACCGCCTTCAGCAGCACGAACAGCCCGGCCAGGATCGCCAGCTGCACCCGGGTGGGGGCCGACAGCTGCCCGGCGCGTCCGGCGAGCCGCACGCCGCCGAAGATGTAGTGCGTGACCAAGGACCCCAGGAAGGCGATGGTCACCGCGACGAAGGCCCAGGACAGCAGCCAGCGGTAGAACGGCAGCTGGAACGTGTAGAAGCTGACGTCGTGGCCGAACTCGGGATCGGTCTGCCCGAACGGCACGCTGTTGAGGAACAGCTGGAACGTCTGCCAATCGGCCTGCGCCGCGAGTCCGCCGAGCACCGCGACGGCGCCGGAGACGCCGACGGCGAGCAGCACCGGCCGCGCGCTGATCACCGTCCGGTAGCGGGCCAGCGGATCGTCGGGGCCGGTGATCGGCACGAACACCGGCCGGCTCCGGTAGGCGATCCACAGGTTCAGCAGCAGCACGGCGCCGAGGAAGACCGCGGCGGCGGCGCCGAGTCCGATCCGGGTCAGCAGTTGGGTGGTGAACACCCCCCGATAGCCCACTTCGCCGAACCACAGCCAGTCGACGTAGGCGCCGACGAGGCTGGACCAGACGATCAAGGCGGCGAGCACGACCACGCCGATGATCAGCAGGATCCGGCTCCGCCGGGACAGTTTCGGCATTCCAACCGGGGGCCGCATGGCCACAGGGCACACTCCAGGCGACGATCGACGGGCCGGGGCGCTGCACGCCCCTCGCGATGTTCAACTCTACGATGTCCCGCCGGGTTCCCCCGATCGCACTCGAATTCCGGCGAATCCGACATCAGTTCGCCTGGTCGTGGCGGGTCCGGGGTGGTCGCACGCGGGGTGCGACCATGGAACGCATGTCAGCCGCTCACGGCGAGGACCTCGCCGCCGCCCTGCCCGGAGCCGCCCGCGAGATCGAGGATTTCGTGGCCGCCGCGGGCTGGGACCAGCCCACCCAGGTGTTCGCCCTGGTCCCCACCGAGCAGCTGCTCGCCGCCGAGCCGAACCTGGCCGACGAGGTGGACGGGAACTCCCCGCTGACGCCGATCGCGCAGGAGTCGCTGCCCGCGGAGGACCTCGCGGAGGCGCTGTCCCGGATCGTGTGGCCGGAGCAGGTCGCGGGATGCGCGCTGGTGCAGGAGATCGTGGTGCTGCCCCCGGAGGCGGAGGCCTCGCTGCCCGCCGAAGACGAGCAGGCCCGCAACGCCGCCGCCGAGCACCCCGACCGGCAGGAGGCGCGACTGGTCGCCGCGGTGCTGCGGGCCGGTCACGAGACCTGCGTGCTGCGGCTGCGCGCGAGCGGCGAGGAAGGCGAAGCCGGCGAGCGGGTGCAGGACCCGTCGCTGGCCCCGAACCTCCTGCGCGCCCTGCACGAGACCTTCGCGGCCTGAAGCCGGACCGGTGGCGGCCGGGTCACCCGCCCGCCACCGGCGTCGCATCAGCAGCTCGGCGGGACGCCGCCTTCGCGGATCACGTCGAGGGCGTGCGTCGCCTCGCCCAAGGTGCCGACCCGGGCGAGCTGGAGCCCGTCGGGGGCCTGGGACTTCGCTTCGGCGCAGTTGCCCGCGGGAACCAGGAACGTGGTCGCCCCGGCCTCCTTGGCCATGGTCATCTTGAACGGGATGCCACCGATCGGGCCGACCTTGCCGGTCTCGTCGATCTCCCCCGTGCCCGCGATGAACCGGCCGCCGTTGAGCTCGCCCGGCGTCAGCTTGTCCACGATGGCCAGCGAGAACATCAGTCCCGCGGAGGGACCGCCGACGTCGGCGAGGCTGATCTCGATCTCGAAGGGCACGTCCGGGCGGCCGACCGCGCCGACTCCCAGGAAGCCCTGCGGGCGCCCGTCTGCGTTCGAGCCCAGCACCACCGGGACCGTGCGCTCCGGATCGGCGCCGTGGCGGTAGGTGAGCCGGATCGGGTCGCCCGGCTTGTAGCGCCCGACCTCGGCCTGCAGCGCCGCCGGATCGGTGATCGGCTTGCCGTTCACGGCGATCAGCTGGTCACCGGGTTCGAGCACCGCGTCGGCGGGGCTGCCGGTGACGACCTGCCCGGCCAGCACCTTCGTCGGGTAGCCCAGGTGGTGCATCGCCGCGGTCTCCGCGGAGGTCTGCGAGTCGTTGAACGCCTGGGTGTTCTCCTGCTCGATCTGCTGCTCGGACTTCTCCGGCGGGTAGTAGACCTCGCGCGGCGCCAGCGCGTAGCGACCGCTGACCCACAACCCCAGCGCGCCGAGCATCGAGAGGTGATCGGTCACCGACACCGTGGTCATGTTCAGGTTCCCGGCGGTCGGGTAGGTCCGCTGACCGTCGATCCGGATGACCGGCGTGCCGGCCTCTTCGCCCAGGGTGTTGTAGGTCGGTCCCGGACCGAGCGCCACGAACGGCACCGGGACGAATGCCCCGAGCAGCCCGAAAGCGGCCACCAGGATGACGCTGGTCACTAACGTCCAGGTTCGACGGCTCACGAGGCGACAGGGTACGTGTTCGCCCTCGGCGAGATCCCCGGGCGGGTGATCGCCGACCGAGCCGCGAGCTGCGGACATCGCGCCCGCGGAGGTGACGAGCTGCTTATCCGCGTGGGCGCGATCCGCGTACGGTGGAGGCATGAATGACATGCCGTTCGGGTTCAGCCCGCAGGATCCCGACGACGACCGCAACAAAGGGGAGTCGTCGGAAGGGCGCTCCGAGGGTGGCGCCGGCAACTCCGGACAGCAGTCCGGTTTCGGCTTCGGCGGCGCCCTGCCGGGCGGCATGGGCGGCATGCCCGGGGGCATGAACTTCGACATGGGCCAGCTGGGGCAGATGTTCTCGCAGCTCGGCCAGGTGCTGAGCCACTCGGGCAGCGGCGGTTCCGGGCCGGTCAACTACGACCTCGCCAAGCAGCTCGCGGTGCAGCAGCTGCACTCGAAGCAGCGCACGGAACGCCCCAGCCAGCAGGAGGTCAAGGGCGTCGAGGACGCCGTGCACCTCGCGGAGCTGTGGCTCGACCCGACGACGGCGCTGCCCGCGGGCGTGCGCACGGCGCGGGTCTGGTCGTCGGTCGACTGGGTGGAGCAGACCTTGCCGACCTGGCAGCGGCTGTGCGACCCGGTGGCGCAGCGGATGTCCACCGCATGGCTCGACGCGATGCCCGAGGAGGCCAAGCAGGCCGCCGGGCCGCTGCTGTCCATGCTCGGCCAGATGGGCGGGCTCGGGTTCGGTTCGCAGCTGGGCAACAGCCTCGCCGAGCTCGGCGCCGAAGTGCTCACCTCGTCCGACGTGGGCCTGCCGCTGGCACCGGAGGGCACGGCCGCGCTGCTGCCTGCGAACGTGTCCCGCTTCGCGGAGGGCGTGGACCGGCCGCTGGACGAGGTCACGCTGTTCCTCGCCGCCCGCGAAGCCGCGCACCACCGCCTGTTCAGCCACGTGCCGTGGCTGCGCCAGCGGCTGCTGGCCACCGTCGAGGAGTACGCGCGCGGCATCCAGGTGGACACGTCCTCGCTGGAGGACCTCGCGAGCAAGATCGACCCGACGGACCCGAGCTCGATGCAGGAGCTGATGGGCTCCAACCTGCTGGAGCCGAAGACCACCCCGGAGCAGGAAGCTGCGCTGACCAGGCTGGAGACGCTGCTGGCGCTCGTCGAGGGCTGGGTCGACGTGGTCGTGTCCGACGCGCTGAGCGAGCGGCTGCCGGGCGCGGGCGCGCTGAGCGAGACGATCCGCAGGCGCCGGGCCAGCGGTGGCCCCGCCGAGCAGACCTTCGCCACCCTGATCGGGCTGGAGCTGCGCCCGCGGCGGCTGCGGGACGCGGCGAACCTGTGGCGGCTCATGACCGAGCGGCACGGCACCGACAGCCGGGACCGGGTGTGGGACCACCCCGACCTGCTGCCGGACGCCTCCGACCTGGACGAGCCGCTGGACTTCGCCGACCGCTGGGGCGGCTCCTCGGACCTGGACGACCCGATCGCGGCGATCAAGCGCGCCGAGGAGGCCGAGCAGCGGGCCGCCGAATCCGGCGAGGGCAAGCCGGCGGACTCCGCCGGGAATTCCGAGGACTCGGACGACGAGGGCGACGGCCCCGGCGCGAAGTGAGCCGCGACGGGCGGTGCGGAGCCCGGCTCCGCACCGCCCGCGCTCACGTTCCCCCCTGACGGCGGATCCGCTCGTGCGCGGGTCCGCCGCTTCGCGAGCGGTCAGTCCTCCTGGTCGCCCATGGTCAGGCCCAGGTTGGCCGCCGCGGAGAGCCCTTCGAGGTAGCCGACGGCCCGCTCGGTCTTCGGATACCGGTTGACCCACTTCCAGAAGTCGGCGCCGTGGCCGGGGACCAGCAGGTGCGCGAGCTCGTGCACCAGCACGTAATCCAGCACCCAACCGGGCACGTCCCGCAGCCGATCGCTGATCCGGATGGCCTTGGTGCTGGGCGTGCACGACGCCCAGCGGGTGCGCATCGGCGGCACCCAGCGGATCGAGCGGGGTTCGGCGCGGCCGTCGAGGTACTGCTCGGAGAGTTCCACGCAGCGTTGCGCTAACGCCGTGTCCGAGTCCCGCGCGGGTGACCGGCGGCGGGTCTCGCTGCGCTGCAGGCGGCTGAGCATCTCCGCCACCCACTTCTTCTCCTCGGCTCTGCTCATCCGAGCCGGGAGCAGCACGATGACCTTGTCACCGTCCCGGTACGCGCTGACCGTCTGGCGTCGGCGTTTGCTGCGACGCACCTCGACCTGCGGTTCTGCCACGAGACCTGACCTTAGCGAGTGGTACCGACATGAGGACACGACAGTGCGGTTTTCCACATGCCTACTGCGCGTGATCACCTAAAGCATTACTCCATTCCCCCTAACATGCGATCAGCTGAATGCAGTGATATCGATACGGCCACCTGTACGGTTCCTCCAGCGCAGCCCGAACGGGCACGCGCCGTAGCGATCACAACACCAAGGAGGACGCCGTGGCCGAGACCTACAACGGCTACTGCGTGAAATGCCGGGAGAAGCGGGACTTCCCCGGCGAGATCACGGAGACCAACGGACGCCGGATGGCCAAGGGAACCTGCCCGGTGTGCGGCACCCGCATGACCCGAATCCTCGGCAAGGCCTGACGGCCGGGGGCGGAACCAACGCGGCTCGGGTGACCGGGCGACGGCACCTCGAGGTGATGTCTCGCCCGGTAGCCGGCTTCACGGCCGGCCCGCGCCACGAGTGAGGTTCGGAACGAACACCACCACAGCGGCGCTCAGGCGTCCCACAACCGGTCGGTGAACCACTACGATGTGCTCCGGCCCCGGATATCCGAATACCTCTCGGAGCCGGGGTGGTTCTCCTGCGCGCGGCAAAGGAGCCCTCGTGACCGACATTCCCCGCCGGGCGGCGCACCGCACCGCCAAACTGGCCAGCCTTCCGCTGGGCGTCGCGGGGCGGGTGGCCGCCGGGTGGGGCAAGCGCCTCAGCGGCCGATCCGCCGACGAGATCAACGCGGAGCTCACCGCACGCACGGCCGAGCAGCTGTTCGCGGTGCTGGGACAGCTCAAGGGCGGCGCGATGAAGTTCGGCCAGGCGCTCAGCGTGTTCGAGGCCGCCGTGCCCGACGAGATGGCCGAGCCGTACCGGGAAGCACTGACGAAGCTCCAGTCCGCCGCTCCCCCGATGTCCGCCGACAGCGTGCGGCGGGTGCTGGAGCAGCAACTGGGGCGGACCTGGCGGGACCGCTTCGCCGAGTTCGACGACGTTCCGGCCGCCGCGGCCAGCATCGGGCAGGTGCACCGCGCGGTGTGGCACGACGGCCGGGACGTCGCCGTCAAGCTCCAGTACCCGGGCGCGGGCGAGGCGCTGCGCTCGGACCTGCGCCAGCTGAGCCGGTTCTCCCGGCTGTTCCAGTCGCTGGCTCCCGGCGCGGAGATCAAACCGCTGCTCGCCGAGCTGCAGGACCGGATGGTCGAGGAGCTCGACTACCGCACGGAAGCCGACAACCAGCGGACCTTCGCCGCCGCTTTCGACGGCGACGAGAACGTGCTGATCCCGAAGGTCGTCGCCAGCGCACCGCAGGTGATGGTCACCGAATGGGTCGAGGGCACCCCGTTCTCCGCGATCATCGCCGACGGGGATCGGCGGCAGCGGAACGAGGCGGGCCGCAGGCTGGCGGAATTCCACTTCTCCGCACCGGAGCGGTCCGGGCTGCTGCACGCCGACCCGCATCCCGGCAACTTCCTGCTGGCGCCCGACGGCAGGCTCATCGTGCTGGACTTCGGCGCGGTCGCTCGGCTGCCCGACGGGCTGCCCGCGGACATGGGGCGGATGCTCCGGCTGGCCATGGAGGACCGGGCCGAGGAACTGCTGGAGATGCTGCGCGCCGAACGCTTCGTGCACACCGACAGCGAACTGCGCGCCGAGGACGTGCTGGCCTACCTGGGGCCGTTCGTGGACCCCGTGCGCGAGCCGCGGTTCCACTTCAGCCGCTCCTGGATGCAGCGGCAGGCGGAGCGGGTCGGCGACCTGCGCAGCCCGGACTTCCGCACCGGCAGGGCGTTGAACCTGCCCCCGGACTACCTGCTGATCCACCGCGTGACGCTGGGCGCGACGGGCATCCTCTGCCAGCTCGACGCCGAGTTCGAAGCTCAGGAGATCATCGTCCGCTGGCAGCCGGGCTTCGCCGACCCCGAACCGGCCGCGGACTGAACCTGCCCTCCGCCGCCGGGATCACGCTCGGCGGGTGCCGACGTGGATCGTCTGGGCGAGCAGGTAGTAGACGTCGTCCCGGGAGCCCGCGTAGTGCGGGCCGGTCGGGTCGAGCAGGGCGTCGACGGCGTCCAAGTCGGCCTGCGCGACACGTCCCTCCGCGCCCCGGCGCAGCCATTCGAGCCTGCGCAGCACCGCCGTCATCGCAGCCCCGGACACCGGTGCCGGCCGATCCACCAGCTGCGTCCAGGACAGCACGCCGTCGAGACCGGCGTCGGCCATGGCCCGCGCCCAGCCGGTCGGCAACCGGACCGAGCCCGGCATCTCGGCGCGCATCTCGCGGAACCAGTCGGCCCGCGCCGCCGCGAGCCGCGGTTCCAGGCCGGGTTCTCCGACGCCGACGTCCCACGGCAGCACCCGCGGTTCCAGGCCGGACTCGACCAGTGCGAGCCGCCCGCCCGGCCGCACCAGCTTCAGCAGTCGCCGCAGGCCCGCGAGCTGGTCCGGCAGGTGGTGCACCACGAACGAGGCGAACACCAGGTCGGCCTGGCCCACGGCGGACAGGTCGCCGCGGGCCACATCGGCCTGCACCGAGAGCACCCGGACGTCGGGACCGGCCGTGGCGGCGGTGTTGCGCGCCGCCGCGGCCAGCAGCTCCGGCGCGGAGTCGACGAGGATGATCGTCCCCCCGGTGTCCCACATGGCGTCCGCGAACGCGGTCGCGGCACCACCCGCGCCGGAACCGATGTCGATCACCGTGCGGTCCTGCGGGCGGAGCAGGTCGCGCACCAGATCAGCGGTCTCCGGGGCGGCCAGTTCGTCGCCTTCGCGCAACCGCGCGATCTTGGCGTCCCAGTCGATTCCATCGTGCGAGTGAGCCACGAACGTGCACTTTACGGCCTGGTGATCGCTCCCTCCGCGTGGTCCGCGCGTTGATGCGCGTACCGCGCCAAGCGGCGCCACCAGCGACCGGCGGTGGCCTGGCGGGCCAGCCGGTCGCGGCGCGCCTCGATCAACAAGTCGTGTTGTCGGATCCGTGCCATGTCTTCGGGCATCAGCATTCGATTCACTTCCGTCGAGCCGGTGGGGGCGTGCGGGTGGATGCGGGTGTGGTCGAAGCGGGTCATGCCGCGTGCTCCTCGGGTCGTCGTGCGGGATCGCCGGTCGCGACCTGGACGGTCGCGGGACGGGCGGGTTCGGGGTTCTTGCGGGGGCGTCCGCGGGATCGCTTGCGCGCGACCACCGCTCCGCGTTCGAAGATCTCGCCGCCCCAGACCCCCCAGGGTTCGCCGCGGGACAGCGCGCCGTCCAAGCAGCGCTGCTTGAGCGGGCACCCCCAGCACAAGGTCTTCGCCCGTTCCAGGTCGCCGGGGCTCTCGGCGAACCACAGGTCGGGGTCGCGCCGACAGGGCACCTCGTCGGCCCGGTCGGTGGCGCCGTCGAGCAGAGCTCCGACGGCGCCGTCACATCCTGCGTCGACAGCCCTGCCCTCGGGCTGCATCGGGACGCTGGTGGTCAACATCTCTCCTCCTGTCTGTTCGGGGCAGTGCACGTGCCCGCACGGACGGTGGGTGGTTCCCCAGGAACACATCGGCATGGCGCTACTTCTCGAAGTGGAGATACAAAAAAGGCCGCGGACCCGGCTGGTGCGGGTCCGCGGCCTTCAAGAAGAGCCTGGAGCGTGTCCTCGGTCAGGAGATCAAGGATCAAGCTCCGCGCGAACCGGCGGGAAACGGCCATCAAACGGGAGGCCGCCGTCGTTCGGACGCGGCACATCGATGACTCGCTCATAGCCAGGCTGGGTCGCTGTGCGACCGCGGAACAGCGCGATACCCCCGGACGTCAGGTGGCCAGGGGTACCGAGCATCTGCGTGTCGGTCATCGCTGCCACCTCCCCTCCGGATCACGCCGGGTTCCGTCCACCACGGCTTGCGCAGTTGCAGACTATGAGGCGCCGGAAGCGCGCCGCAACCGATTTTTCGAAGTTCCGCCGATGGAGGCGGAATTCCTGGTCAGCGGGCGTTCAGTTCCGGTCGTGCTCGCGCTGGATCAACGCCAGCACGTCGTCGCCGAACCGGCGGACCTTGCTGGCTCCGATCCCGGAGATCGCGACCAGGGCCGCCTCGTCGGTGGGGCGCTGCTCGGCGATGGCGGTGAGCGTCGCGTCGGTGAACACCACGTAGGCGGGCACCTTCAGCTGCTTCGCCCGATCACCGCGCCAGGCGCGCAACCGGTCCAGCAGTCCCTCGTCCACGTCGGACGGGCACGTGGAGCAGCGGCCCAGCTTGATGTCCATCGTGCTCACCAGGACCGACTCGCAGTTGCGGCAGCGCGGCGTGGCCTGCTTGCGGGTGGGGCCGGGTTCGGGGGTGCGGCCCTTCGAAGTCAGCGCCGCCGGGTGCCGCTCCGGGATCACGCCGTAGAGGAAGCGGCTGCGGCGGCGGTAGCGACGGCCGTCGGCGGCCCGCGCCAGCGCCCAGGACAGGTGCAGGTGCTCGCGGGCCCGGGTGACGCCGACGTAGAGCAGCCTGCGCTCCTCCTCGACGCCCGCGTCGTCGTCGGCGTGCTGGATCGGCATCGTGCCCTCGGCGAGCCCGGCGAGGAACACCGCGTCCCACTCCAAGCCCTTCGCCGAGTGCAGCGACGCGAGCGTGACGCCCTCGACCGTCGGCGGATGCTGGGCCTCGGCGCGCAGCTCCAGCTCGGCGACGTAGCGCGCCAGGTCCGCCTCGTCGGCGACGGCCGCGAGCTCCTCGGCGAGTTCGACCAGCGCGATCAGCGACTCCCAGCGCTCCCGCGCCGAACCCCCCGCCGGGGGTTCCTCGGTGAGCCCCACCTCGGCCAGCACGGCGCGCACCGACGCGGGCAGGTCGGCGCCCGGATCGGCGCCGCGGTTCGCCGCCGTGCGCAGCGCCACCACGGCCTGGCGCACCTCGGGGCGGTTGAAGAACCGCTCGCCGCCGCGCACCTGGTAGGGGATCTCGGCGTCGGACAGCGCCTTCTCGTACACCTCGGACTGGGCGTTGACCCGGAACAGGATCGCGATCTCGGACAGCGCCACGCCCTTGCCCGCCAGCGCGGCGATCTTGCGGGCGATGGCCTCCGCCTCGGCGGGCTCGTGGTCGTACTCGGCGAAGTCCGGTTCCGGGCCGTCCGGGCGCTGCCCGATCAGCTTGAGCCGGGTGCCCGCAGGACGTTCGCGGGCGGCTCCGATCACCCGGTTCGCCAGCGACACGACCTGCGGCGTGGAGCGGTAGTCCCGTTCCAGGCGCACCACGGCCGCCTCCGGGAAGCGCTTCGGGAACCCGATCAGCCACTTCGGGGCGGCCCCGGCGAACGAGTAGATGGTCTGGTTCGCGTCGCCGACCACCGTCAGGTCGTCGCGGCCTCCGAGCCACGCGTCGAGCACGCGCTGCTGCAGCGGGTTGACGTCCTGGTACTCGTCGACGACGAAGGAGCGGTAGCGACCGCGGAACTCCTCGGCGACCTCCGCGTGCTCCTCCAAGATGGCGACGGTGTGCAGCAGCAGGTCGTCGAAGTCCAGCATCCGCGCGTCGTTCTTGAGCTCCTCGTAGGTGGCGAAGACCTTCGCGAGCTGCTGCGGGACCACCGGTGCGTCGCGCCCGGCGCGGGCGGCGGCGGTGGCGTACTGGTCGGGGGAGATCAGGCAGGACTTCGACCACTCGATCTCGCCCGCCAGGTCCCGCACCGATTCCTTCTCGGTGGACAGGCCGACCCGGTTCGCGGCCTGCATGACCAGCCGGAACTTGTTGTCCACCAGCGGCCACACCTGCGAGTCGTGCACCCGCGGCCAGAAGTAGCGCAACTGCCGGAACGCGGCGGCGTGGAAGGTCTGCGCCTGCACCCCGGCGGCACCGAGGGCGCGCAACCGGGTGCGCATCTCACCGGCCGCGCGAGCCGTGAACGTCACCGCCAGGACCTGCTGCGGAACGACGAGCCCGCGCTGGACCAGGTGCGCGATGCGATGCGTGATGGTCCGGGTCTTGCCGGTGCCCGCACCCGCGAGCACGCACACCGGCCCACGTGGCGCGGTGACCGCCGCCCGCTGCTCCGGATCGAGCCCTTCCAGCAGTCGCGGTTGATCGGCCATGCCCGGCATCCTCGCATCGTTCGTGCTCTGCGCAGGGGTCGGGTGGCGGAACCTCAGTCGGTCTGTCGCTGCGGGATCTTTTTCCCAAGTGGCTCCGCCACGAGGGAAAAAGCTGTCCTCGCGACAGACCGACTGAGAACCCACCGGTGAGCGGCTTCTCGACGTGGGCTATGCGCTTCGCGCATACAAGCACGGCTACGCCGCAGAGCACGGCTTCGCCGCAAAGTCACACTGCAGAGCCGTTCGCGGATTCGGCGCCGACAAGACGAGATCGGCGGCTTTCGTGGTCGCGATCGACGGGGGAACGTCCCCGTCGCCGGTGTTCTCGTCCGGCGACGGGGAGTTCCTCCTGTTCACGTCAGGACCAGAAGGCCCAGCCTTTGAGCATTCGGTGGGCGATGGAGACGCTAGGCGGCAGGCGTAAGCCGGGGATGATGCCGTCGTCGGTGCTCATCGCCGCCCGCACGTCGGCACGGGAGACCCAGCGGGCCTCCTCGATCTCGCCGTCGGCGGGCCGCAGCGGCGTGGCCGGGTCCGCGACCGCGGCGAACCCCAGCATCAGCGACCTCGGGAACGGCCACGGCTGGCTGCCGAGGTAGCGGATGTCGGTGGCGTGCACGCCGACCTCTTCCTCCACCTCCCGCTGCACGCAGGCCTCCAGCGACTCGCCGACCTCGACGAACCCGGCGAGCACGGAGAACCGCTCCGGCGGCCACACCGGCTGGCGGGCCAGCAGCACCTGGTCGGCGCCGTCGTGGACCAGGCAGATCACCGCGGGGTCGGTGCGCGGGTACTCCTCGCGGTCGCAGCCGGAGCAGCGCCGCGCCCAGCCGACCTTGACCCGGTTCGTCGCCGCGCCGCACACCGCGCAGTAGCGGGAGTGGTCGTGCCAGTTGAGCAGGCCGACCGCGGTGGTGAGCAGGCCCGCGTCGGTGTCGTCGAGCTGCGCGCCCGCGATCCGCAGGTCCTGCCAGCCCTCCTGCGACCCGTCGCGCTCGGTGCGCAGCGCCCAGTACACGGTGCCCTGCTGGCTGCCCAGCAGCACCGCGTGCGGCGTGGGCTGCTCGCCGAACACCGCGGCGTCCTCGTAGACGAGGCGCCCGTCCGGGCCGATCTGGGCGCGGCCCTTGCCGTCGACCAGCAGCACCCGGCCGGACGACCACAGCTCGGTGACCGGCCCCTCCCGCAGCAGTTCCGTGCGATCCACGGTGGACCGGGACAGCAGCGGCGCCGAGTCGAGCAGGAAACCGCCGTCCGCCGCGATCGGCGGCGCCCACGCCTCCGTCACGGCAGCACCACCCCGCCGAGCGCCGCGAGCCGGTCGCCGATCTTGTCCGCGTCGCCCACCACGACACCGGTGAACCGGGTCGGCGCGTAGAACAGCGCCGCCTCCGCGACCTGCTCGGCGGTGACGGCGCGCAACCGGTCCGGGTGCGCGGTGAGCCAGTGGTGGTCGAGCCCGGCGACCGCGAGCGTCAGCAGCATCGACGCCATCCCGGACTGCGAGGACGTCGAGGTCAGCAGCCCGCCGATCGCGTACTGCCGGGCCGATTCGACCTCCGCCTCGGTCGGCGGGACCAGCGCCATGCGGCCGAACTCGTAGCGCATCTCCAGCAGCGCGGCCGCGGTGACCTCGCTGGCGGTGTCTGCGTCGACCAGGATCGTGCCGTTGCCGCGGGTGAACTCGAAGGACGAGTGCGCGCCGTAGGTGTAGCCCTTGTCCTCGCGGATGTTCTCCACCAGCCGGGAGGAGAAGTAGCCGCCGAAGCCGAGGTTCGCGATCTGCAGCGCCGGGTAGCGCTCGTCGGTGCGGTGCAGGCCCTGCGCGGACATCCGCAGCTGCGACTGCACGGCGCCCTCGCGGTGCACCAGCCGCACGTCCCCGCCGCGCAGCTCCGGCAGGTCCGGCAGCTCGGTGGCGGCGACGGCCGAATCCCACGGCGCCAGGATCCGCGTCACCTCGTCGACGATGGTGTGCGGGTCCAGGTCGCCGACGAGCACCAGCGTGGAGCCGCGCGGCAGCACGGCGCCGGCGTGCAGCTCGCGCACGGCCTCCGGGGTGACCTGCCCGACGTCGGCGGCCTGCGGCACCTCGCGGACGAACGGGTGGTCGCCGTAGCGGTGCCGCTGCAGCTCCTCGCGCGCGATGACGCGCGGCTGCGAGCGGGCCACGGCGAGCCGCTCCACCAGGCGGTCCCGCTCACCGGCGACCTCGTCGGCGGCGTAGGCGGCGCCGGTGAGGGCGTCGGCCAGCACCTCCAGCAGCGTGCCCTTCCCGCTGGACAGGGCGCTGCCGATGAAGCTGAGGCGCTCCGGGTCGACCACCGCGTGCAGTTCGCCGCCGACGGCGGCGAGGTCGGTGTCGACCTGCACCCGGTCGCGAGCGGCGGTGCCGGTCAGGATCGTCTCGGCGAGCACCTCGGACGTCGCCGGGTGCATCGCGTCCTCGCCCGCGAACGGGATGCGCAGCCGGGCTTCGACCATCGGGACCACGCCGTGGCGGGCCGCGATCAGGCGCAGCCCGTTGGGCAGCGTGGCGTCCACGACCTCCGGGGTGCGCAGCGGGCGGGGTTCGCCCAGCGGCGGCAGCGGGCGCGGACCGGTTTCGGTGCGGCCGATCTCCTCGGCGCTGCGGTGAGGGGCCTGGGTCATGCCGCACCTCCGGCGGAGTTCGAGTCGGGCTGCACGCGCAGGGTCGCGCGGGAGTCCGGGGAGAGGGCCTTCGCGGCGGCGGCGACCTGCTCGGCGCCGACCTCGGCGATCCGCTTCGGCAGCTCCGAGATGAGCTCGGCGCGCCCGTGGATCAGCTCGGTGCTGCCCAGGTCGAGCGTGCGGGAGACGACCCTGTCGTGTTCGCGGTGCAGCGACGCCGCCCAGCGGGACGTGACGCGGGACAGCTCCTCCGCCGTGGGCCCGGTCGCGGCGAGCGCTTCCAGTTCCGCGTCGACGGCGGCGACGACCCGCTCCGGCTCCACCTCGGGCGTGTGGATCGCGGTGAGCGTGAAGGTGTCCGGGTCGCGCGCGTCCAGCGGCGCGCCCATCAGGCCGCAGCCCGCGTGCACGTCGACGACCAGCGGGTCCTGGTAGACCATCCGCTGCTGCAACCGGGACGCGTCGCCGTCGGTGAGCACCGCGGCCAGCACGATGTTCGCCAGGTACTGGTCGAGTTCGCCGACCGGGTCCGGCAGCCGGTGCCCCAGCGCGATCGCGGGCAGCGGCGCGTGCGGGTCGGCGTGCACGCCGGTGAGCTGCTCGGTCGGCAACGGCTCGGCGAACGAGGGGCGCGGGCGCACCTCGCGGGCCGGGACGTCGCCGAAGTGCTTGTGCACCAGCTCGGTGGCCCGGTCCACGTCGAAGTCACCGGCGATGGTGAGCACCGCGTTCGCGGGCGCGTAGAAGGTGTCGAAGAAGGCGGCGCAGTCCTCGACGGTCGCCTGCTCCAGGTCGGTGAAGTCGCCGTAGCCGTTGTGCGCGTTGGCGAACGTGGAGTAGAGCACCGGCGGCAGCAGGATCCACGGGAACCCGCCGTAGGGGCGGTTGAGGACGTTGAGCCGGATCTCCTCCTTCACCACGTCGACCTGGTTGCGGAGGTTCTCCTCGGTGAGCTTCGGGGCCCGCATCCGGTCGGCTTCCAGGAACAGCGCCCGCTCCAGCGCCGCCGAGGGCAGCACCTGGAAGTAGTCGGTGTAGTCCTGGTGCGTCGAACCGTTGAAGGTGCCGCCGGAGCCTTGGACGTGGCGGAAGTGCGCGAGCTTCTCCAGGCTCTCGCTGCCCTGGAACATGAGGTGCTCGAACAGGTGCGCGAATCCGGTGCGGCCTTCCGGCTCGGAGCGGAAGCCCACGTCATAGTGCACGCTGACGCCCACGACGGGGGCTTGACCGGAGGCGCCCCGCGCCGAGTCCGGCGCGAGCACGACGCGCAGCCCGTTCGGCAGGGTAACGCGATGCAGTGGGGGTTCGACCATGCCTCGCAGCCTACGTGCGCAACGTAACGCTGTGCGTACCCCCTTCGCTGCGCTCGGTGCTCACCGCCGCGGGCCGCGACCGCGGCGTCCGCGCCGCGCAGGAGGGGACTCGGCCGTGCGCCATCGCAGGCCAGGGCGCTGCCCGGACGTGCCCGCGCCGGCCGCGCCCGGCGCGGTCCGGTGGCGGAACGTCGCGCGGACGGGCACTCGCGGTGAGCGGCGCGCGGAGGGCGTTCGCCGTTGCGCGAACACCGAGGATCAGGCGCGGACCTGGGCGATCA
This sequence comes from Saccharopolyspora sp. NPDC002578, assembly GCF_053592695.1. Taxonomy (NCBI): domain Bacteria; kingdom Bacillati; phylum Actinomycetota; class Actinomycetes; order Pseudonocardiales; family Pseudonocardiaceae; genus Saccharopolyspora; species Saccharopolyspora sp. NPDC002578. Next base: position 38,134 of record NZ_JBSFWJ010000050.1, read on the forward strand.
GCGAGTCGATCTCGACGCCGATGGTGCGCGCGTCGGCCGGGACGAGCGCGAAGACCTGCTCGCCCGAACTCCCGCGCTCGACCCGGTTCAAGTACCGGCCGTCCGGCTCCAGGTTGTCGAACCAGGACACGACGGTCGACCGCCGCCTGCGCCCGTACCGGTCGCGCAGGTTCGCCGAGAGCTGCCCGATGCGCTGGTGCGGGGCCTTGCCGATCGTCTCGTAGAGCCGGACCTGCCGGTCCCCGGTGCTGCCGCGTTCCTCGGTGGCGGAGCGCATCATGCTCGCCTGCCCGAAGTCGTCCGGCTGCGGCTGCCGCTGCAACGACGCCTGCGGAACCCGGACCGGCCCCTGCCCGCCGACCCGCGCCGGGGGCAGCGTGGCCAGCAGGACCTGCGGCAGCGGCACGTTCTCGTGCACCTCGACGGTCACCAGGCCACCGCGCTTCGGGTCCTCGCTGGGCGACTGCACCCCCAGCACGACCCGATTTCCCTCGGTGAACACGGCGAGCGCGCGCCAGCAGTGGTCGGCGCCGACCGTCGGGAACCAGATCGAATCGACCCACAGGTACGGCGTGGCGAGCGCCTTCAGCGCCTCGGCGAGCGGCGGCGCGATCTCGTCGTCCACGACGGCACCGCTCGCGTACATGCGGTCCAGTTCGGCTTTCGCCACGCGGCTGAACTGCTCCGCGGTGTACCCGGCGGACTTGCTGGTCAGCGGCAACGTCAGCCGGTCGATCCGCAGGTGCTTGAGCGCCACGTCCAGGTGCACCGGCGGCAACTGCCAAGACCCCAAAGCGGTCACTGCGTTTCTCTCCCCTGTGAAGTGCAGATGCCGAACCGCCGACCGGTCCCGGTGGCCGACCGGCCCCCGATGCCGGTCGGCGGTGAATCACTCGCCCAGCACCGGCGGCGCGGTCTTCGGCATGTCGTTCATCCAGATGTCGTCGTGCTCCTCCAGCCAGGACGGGCGCTCGTGCTCGGCGTCCTCGCCCTGCTGGCCGCGCTGGCCGGCACCACCCATGCCGCCGCCCATGCCGCCTCGGCCACCACCGGCTCCGCGCGCACCGGCGCCGCCACCTGCCGCGCCCGCGCCCGCGCCGCCGATACCGGCCCGGCCGCCCGCGCCGACGCCACCGGCGCCCTTGCCCATGCCGCCCGCACCGGCGCCGCCGGCGAGGCCACCGGCGAGTCCGCCCGCCATGCCGCCGAGCCCGCCGCCCGCACCGCCACCGGCACCACCGGCTCCGATCCCGCCGCCACCGGGGGGACCACCGATGCCCGGTCCGCCGGGCTGTCCGGCCCACTGGCTGCCGCTGCCGGACGGCGTGGTGGGCACGCCACCGCCGATACCGCTTCCCGGACCGCCGGAACCGCCGCCGTAGCCACCGCCCGGCAGACCGGAACCGCCGTAACCGCCACCGGGAAGCCCGGACGGCGTGCCACCTCCGATACCGGAGCCCGGCCCGCCGCCGAGGCCGCCCGCTCCGGGACCGCCGCCCCAATCCGTACCGGGCGGCGGGGTCGCCGGTGGCGGCTCCTTCGTGCTGCCGTCCGGCGCCGTGTACTGCGGCATCTTCGCGTCGACCTGGGAGAGAGTCGGGCTGTAGACCCGGCCCATCGTCTCCCGCGCGGCCTGCTCGGCCTGCTCGCGCTCCTCCATCTGGGAGAGCGCGTTGATACCAGCCCCCGCGGCCCCGAACGGGATCGCGGAGGCGGCGGCGGAACCCCAGCTGAAGCCCTCCGGCTTCTCCACCATCTTGCTGGCCTGACCGGCGGCCTCACCTGCGGCGTTGAGGTTGTTGCCGGTGACCTCGAAGGCGTCCGCGCTGGCCTTCATCCAGTCGGACGCGGGCTTGCCGACCTCCTTGGCGCTGTCGGCCGCCGCGCCCTGCCACCCGCCCTCGACGATCTGCTGCAGGTCCCTGCCGTAGTTCTCGCCGCGTTCCCGCAGCGCCTTCGCGAACTCGGTCCAGGCCTGCGCGACCTCGCCGACCTTGCCCTGGTCGATCGACTCCTGGTTCGTCCGGTAGATCTGCGCGTGGTCGAAACCGCCCCAGTTCACGCACTCCGTGATCGCCGGGTTGTCGTAGCCGTTGACGCTCATCCCGGAGTTCTGCTGCGCCAGCTGAGCCTGCTGCTGCTGCGCTATCCGGTTCGCCTCTTCGCCCTGCTCGCGGCGCTGCTCCTCGGCGTCGCTCTCGTAGCCGAAGATCCGCGAACCCGCGTTGTCGATCGTGCTGAACAGCCCCATGATTCCCCCAAATCAAGCTGGCAAACGAGACGCGGTCTGGTTGGCGATCTTTTCGGTTTCCGCGCATGCGTCCACCGAATCGGCGAGCTTCCCGGAGACGGAGTAGATCGCCACGCCGCCACCGGCATCGACCAGCACCGTGCAACCTCCGGTGCTACCGCCGCCGGGCACGTTCGCCAGAGCAGCCGGGCGTCCGCCGATGGTCTTCTTCTCGTACCGTTCCCAGCTTCCACTGGTTTCGTACGATTCCACCGTCTCGTCGACGTTCTTCTGCAGGACGAGGGACATCTGACCACCGGCCCACGTGCAGCCCGGCTCAAAGCTGACCCCCTCGAAGGGTTCGCTCTGCGCGGGGAGACCCCATCCCGTCAACTCATTCGGCTCGAAGAACTTGCACGGGTCGAAAGTCTCGATCGACCCCTCCGCACCCGGCCCTGTGGGTTGCGCGTCGCCTCCTGAATCGCCGCCCGCGTTGAGCGCGCATCCGGAAAGGCCGACGAGCGCTACACCCATGGTGGCGCCGACAAGGGATCGGACAAACTTGCTCACTGAATACCTCGACTAAGGTCATCGGCGTTCTGGTCGTCAATGGAACGGTAATCTCTGGCAGCCCCGCGGAATGCTTCCGCTTGCTTGACCAATTCGTCTTGCAACAAGCGAATCAGCGGCAAAGCTCCGGCCTCCGCATCAACGGCTTTGTCCTGGAAGCGCTTCGCCAGCTGTTGGCCGTCCGGATAGTCCCCGAGGCCCTTGACGCGCTGCAGGGCCAACGCCCGGCTGTACAACCCCTGAAGCGCCTCGATCTCTTCCTCGACGCGCTTCGCGGCCTTTTCCGCGACCTCCGGGTCCAGGGACAGCATGCCCGCGCCGACCGATTGGTTGATCGACTGGGTCTGGGCGCTGACCGCCTTCAGACCTTCCTTCGCCGCCGCGAACCCGCCGGCCTCCGCACTCGTCATCCCCAGGCCCCTCTGGACTCCACTGATCTCCCCCGACGAACGTCGATCACCTTAGCGCGACGTCTTGTCGACCGTGCTGGAAAACCCCACGTTCCCCCAAAATCAAGCTGGCAAACGAGACGCGGTCTGGTTGGCGATCTTTTCGATCTCGCCGCACGGATCAGCGAGGGTGTCACGCATCGCTGCGGTGAGCTGGTAGAGCGCTACTCCCCCGCCAGTGGATACGACCGTGTTGCAGATCCCTTGGCCAGCAGCACCTGCAGGCACGACTCGAGCAGCTTCGCGGCCGGCTACGTCAATTTTGGTGAACTCGTCCCAAGCGCCCTTGCTCAAGCTATCGACGGTCTCGTCTGCATTCTTCTGCAGGACAAGGTCAAGGTCTTGCCCGGTCCAAGAACATCCAGGCTGGAAGCTCACGAGCGTGAAGTCCTCGGCCTGCGTCCCCACTCCGAACGAAGTCAGCTCGTCCGGCTTGAAGAACGTGCAAGGGTCGAAGTCCGCAAGCCCTGTTCCCTGCGCTTCCGACGGCGGTGCCGCGTCGTTTCCACTGCCGCCATCGGGACCAGAGTCTCCGAGCGCGCACGACGACAACGCCAACAAGGCGAAACCTGCGGCCGTCGTGGAAACTGTCCGGGAGCTCTTCTTCACTGCATACCTCGCCTGAGATCGTCGGCGTTCTGCTCGTCGGTCGCACGGTAGTCCCGGGCCGCTCCCCGAAACGCATCCGCCTGTTTCTGCAGTTCTTCCTGGAGCGCACGAATCAAGGCGAATGCACCAGCATCCGCATCAGTCGCTTTGTCCTGGAAGCGCTGCGCCAATTGCTGGCCGTCCGGGTAGTTCCCCAACCCTTTGACGAGGCTCAGCGAGTTGATCTTCCTCGCCAGTTGTCGCAACTCGAGGATCTCTTCCTCGACGCGCTTCGCGGCCTTTTCCGCGACCTCCGGGTCCAGGGACAGCATGCCCGCGCCGACCGATTGGTTGATCGACTGGGTCTGGGCGCTGACCGCCTTCAGACCTTCCTTCGCCGCCGCGAACCCGCCGGCCTCCGCACTCGTCATCCCCAGGCCCCTCTGGACTCCACTGATCTCCCCCGACGAACGTCGATCACCTTAGCGCGACGCCACGTCATCGGTCACCGGTTCGGGCGAACCCGGCGAACGTCTGCGCGTTCCGAGCGCGGCGCACAGCGCCGCCGCGAACGCGGGGAAGGCCTCCCGGAAGCGCGCGAGGTCCGAGGGAGCGCCGCGTTCGGCGTACCAGTGCGGGCCGGGCGCACCGCCGGGGTCGGGCGGGGCGAACTTCGCCAGCCACCGCTCGGATTCCCCGAGGACCAGCGCGTACGGGAGCGCTCGGGAGAACACCGTCTCCCGGTCGACCGCCGGAACGTCCGCCGCGGACGCGGTGCGCAGGTGCTCGCGCAGGCCGTGGATCTGCCCGGCCAGCACGCTCCCCCGCGCCGTTCGCGCGGGCACGAGCCGGGCGGCGGCGGTGAGGACTCCGCCGACGACGACCACGGCCGCGCCGAGCAGGCCGAACGGTCCGGTGAGCGCCAGCAGCGCCGTGAGCAGCGCTCCCGCCGCGGCGATCCCGACGCCGCCCCACCAGAGCAGGTTGCGTTCGGCGTCGGGCCTGCGGGTGAACCAGTCGTCGGCGACGACGTCGGCGTACAGCGCGTCGCGCACCGGCGCGAGGTTGCGGCCCGCGAGTTCCGAGACCAGCACCTGCTCCCGGTCGCCGACGAGCAGGTCGTGCACGGCGCGTTCGTGCTCGCGCAGCCCGGAGTCCGTGGCGTTGCGGCGCGCGATGCGCCAGTCCCCGTCGAGTTCCTCGATCCCGAGGTAGTTGCGCACCGCCAGGTCGACGACGGTGGCGGCGACGTCGACGAGGTCGACCCGTTCGTCGGCGACGGTGCCGAGCTGGCCGGGCAGCACGCCGTCCGGCGACGCGAAGGCCGTGGTGCCGTCCGCGGTGGTCATCAGCACCTCGACGGGCCCGGACGCCGCGGCCGACATCCGGCGGTCGCGGACCCGCAACCGCCGGAGGACCCCGAAAGCACCGATCAGCAGCAGCGCCGCACCCACGAGACCAGTCCCGACGGCGGGTGTCAGCGAGAACGCGTAGGCCGGGTCGAAGCGCCGCTCGGTCATCGCGTTCGACGGCACGGCGCCGGCGGGCACCCGCAGCGACAGGTCCATCCGTTCGCCCGCGGCGAGCCCGAACTGCAGGACCCGCACCTGCCGGGCGCGGTCGATCTCGAAGCCGTCGCAGCGCTCGTGACCGCCGACCGGGCCTGCGAGGCAGCTGATGTCCTGCGGCACCTGCGGAACGAGCAGCGACGCCGACACCCGGTCCACCGGCAGGTCCCAGCCCCCGGAGAGCTGCCAGCGGATCTCCTGCAGCTCTCCGGTCCCGGCGACGGTTCCGCGCACGGTGTAGTCGAACGCCACCTCGCCGGGCGGCAGGGTCAAGCGGGCCGCGTCCGGCCCGATCTCGATGCGGCCGCCGTCGACCCGGACGTCGCTGAGCGCGAAGACGCGGTCGATGCCGCCTCCGGTGCGCTGCCGCAGCGGGATCGTCCGGTGCACCGGCGGACCGTCCGGAACGGTGATCCGTTCGGCGACGGTGAGCTCGCCGTTGCGTTGCAGCTTGACCCGCACGTCGGTGGCGAGGGTGCCGGGCAGCACGTTCACCGGCTGAGCAGGTGGCGGACGCATCGGCTCGGGCACGGACCGGCCGGTCGCGGGGAGGCCGATCAGCGCGGCGACCACGAGCAGCAGGACGGCGAGGCCCGATTTCCGCAACACGGCCCGAACGATAGCCGGGCCTGGCTAAGCTCCGGCCGCGTCAGGACCGCACCGGAGGGCGATCACCGCGCACCTCCGATGTGGACTGATCGGTGGACCAACGCCGGTCCCGGCACCGCTAAGCTCGGTGCGCTCCAGTCGTCGGTGAAGCCGGGAGATCGGTCAATGACGCAGCCACCACCGCAGTCGCAACCCCCGTGGGGGGAGCGTCCGGTCGGCCCGCCACCGGCTTCGCAACCGCTGCCGCACCACCAGCCTCCGGCCCAGTACCAGGGGCCGCAGCAGGCGGGCCAGGGGCAGCCGCACTACCTGCCCCCGCAGCTGCCGCCGCCGGCCCAGCCGCCGAACTGGGGTCCGCCGCCGCCGTGGCAGCAGGGCCACGACCCGTCGTCCGCTCCGCCGCCGCAGCCCCGCAAGACCGGCCCCGGCGTGATCGTCGCCCTGGTGATCACCGGGTTGTTCCTGCTCGGCGCGGGCACCGTCGGCGTGAGCGCGTTGACGCGGTCCGGCACGGACGCGTCCGACTACGAGACCCCGGTGCACGAGACCGGTGACGGTTCGGCCAACGATTCGCGGACCTCGGCCGCGCCGACGACGTCGAGCGAGCCGAGCTCCACCCCGTCGTCGAGCGCCGCGCCCACCACGGCCCCGAGCAGCGGGTACGCGCCGGCCGCGCGTCCCGTCGCCGCGCTCGGCGACAACCCGATCAACATTCCCGGCAACGGCGCCGTGAACACGCCCTGCCCGCTGCCGCCGTTCGCCACCGACACGGCCGCGCAGGCCGCGTTCTACGAAGCCGCGCTGCCCTGCCTGATGGCGATGTGGGCGCCCGCCCTGCAGGAGGCGAACCTGCCGGTCCGGATGCCGTCCGTGCTCACCATCGACGGCACCGTGGAGAGCCCCTGCGGCACCCGGACCTGGGACCAGACCGCCATGTTCTGCCCCGGCAACAACACGATCTACATGACGGCGCGCTACTACGCCGACAAGGAGGGGCGCACCGACGCAGGTGTCTTCCTCGGCCAGTTCGCGCACGAATTCGGGCACGCGGTGCAGAGCATGAGCGGCATCAACCAGGCGTACACGGCGGCGTCCTACGACGCGAACGGCACCAGCCCGGTCGGGCTCGAACTGACGCGGCGCTCGGAGCTGCAGGCGACCTGCTACGAGGGGATGGCGTTGGCCTCGCTGCAGAACGGCGGCGTGCACAACGACATCATCTTCGCCGCGCTCACCGATTCGCGCGGGCGAGGCGACGAGTACAACGCCCAGCCCGACCACGGCAGCATCGCCACCAACACGGCGTGGATCGACCAGGGCTTCTACAAGAACCGGGTCACCGAGTGCAACACGTGGATCGCCACCCCGGACCAGGTGGACTGAGCCGACGGTCGCGTGGCGGACGGTGTGCCCCGCCCGCCACGCGCCGAGCCGGTCGCGGACCGACCTCGACCCGCGGGTCGGCGAGAACTACATGATGCAGTAGGAAGGCGCGTAGCCGAACCGCTGCGTTCCGGGCACGTACACCTCTGCCCAGGTGTCGCCGTCCATGTGGTCGCCACAGGTCGTCCCGGGGTACCAAGCACCGTTGACGTTGCCGTTCGGGCTCTCCAGGAGAGTTCCGGCCCGGACGAATCCCACGACGTCCGAAGCCCCGGGAGCGGCCAGCAGGTTGACGTCGTAGTAGGCCTGCACGGTCGCCGCGGGGGTCTGCCCGGCTTCGGCGACCACGCGCGCCGGATCCGCCGCCGGAGCAGCGGTCGCCTGCGCGGCCGGGGCGAGCACGCCCACCAGGCCGACGGCGGCGCACACCAGTGCCAGACGCGAACGCAGCACCGTTGTTCTTGTCATCGACAACCTCCCCAGGTTGGTGTGTTGATCAACCGGGATGGTGCCAGAGACCGTCTCGCGCGCGGTGCGGAACGGGGAAGATCCGATCGCGCGGAGCTCCTCGATCGAGGAAGGACCGGCCGGGGAGCAGGTGCTCAGCTCAACGCGCGAGGGCGGGTGATCAGGAGGGCGTAGCCGCCGCCCGCGATCGCGGCCAGGGTGGACAGCACCCAGCTCGCCCTGGCGTGCAAGCCGCCGCTGTCGTCGGATTCGCCCGCGCGCACCGCGTGTTCGCCGCCGTCGGCGGGGATCTGCACTTGCATGGTCTGGCCCGAGGTGTGCCCGCAGCCGTCCAACCGCAGCTGCCGCGTCTCGCCGTCGACGCGGACCTCGACCAGATCGCCGCGCGCGGACGGGCCGCACGGCGCCGACTCGATCACCTTCGCCGTGGCGGCACGCATCTCGCCGTCCGAGGAACCGACGTTCGGCAGCCGCCACCAGGACAACGCCACCACGATGACCCCGAGCAGACCGAGCGCCACCAGGATCAGCGCCACCGATGCCGAACCGCCTCGTCGCCTCACACCGCAATGGTCCCAGAACGCCGGAAAAAGCTTGCATGGCCCGAGGTTTCGCCGTGACGGGCGGTTTTCGCCGGAAGTCAGGACTCGGCCGGGGTGACCTTCTTGACGTAGAGCAGCCGGTCGCCGTCCTCGATCGCGTCGGCCTCCGGCGCGTCCACCCGGTACAGCTCACCGGCGCGCACGACGCCGAGCACGATGTCCGGCAGGTGCCGTGGCGAGCCGCCGACCTCCTTCGGGTCGACCTCCCGCTCCGCTATCGCCAGGCCCACGTCCGGGGTGAGCAGGTCCTCGAACATCTCCACCACCGACGGCGTGGACGTCGCCATCCCCAGCAGCCGGCCCGCGGTCTCGCTGGAGACCACCACGGAATCGGCGCCGGACTGGCGCAGCAGGTGCACGTTCTCGGCTTCCCGCACCGCGGCCACCAGCTGCGCCTTCGGCGCCAGTTCCCGCGCGGTCAGCGTGACGAGCACCGCGGTGTCGTCGCGGGCCGGGGCGACCACGATGGCGCGCGCCCGCGTCACGCCCGCGACGCGCAGCACGTCGGAACGGGTGCCGGAACCGTTCACGGTGACCAGCCCCAGCGAGGACGCCGTTTCCAGCGCCGCGTGATCGGTGTCCACGACGACGATCCGCTGCGGATCGGCACCGTCGCCGAGCAGCGCGGTGACCGCCGAGCGGCCCTTCGTCCCGTAACCGATGACGACCACGTGGTCGCGCACCTTCGTCCTCCAGCGTTGGATCTTCAGTGCCTGCCGGGAGCGTTCCGTGAGCACTTCGAGCGTGGTGCCGACCAGCACGATCAGGAACAGCACCCGCAGCGGAGTGATGACCAGGACGTTCACCAGCCGGGCGAGCGGGCTGACCGGGGTGATGTCGCCGTACCCGGTCGTCGACAGCGACACCGTGGCGTAGTAGACCACGTCGAGCAGGCTCAGCTCGCCGCCCGCGGTGTCCCGGTAGCCGTCGCGGCCGATGTAGACGATGGCCACGGTGACCGCCAGCGCGAGCCCCGCGCCGATGATCCGGCGCACGATGGAGCGCACCGGGCTGATCGTGACCTCCGGCATCCGGATGACACCGACCAGCGTGTGATCCGGGCGGTCGGTGAGCCGCTCCGTGATCGGGTTCCGCAACCGCCCGCCGATGAGGTGGCTCGCCCGGCTCGGACTCACCACAGCGAACCTCCGGTTTTCCCGCCTTCGGACACGATTCCTCCGATTCCGGCTGAGCGTGCTGACGATGACGCTGAACATAACCCGCTCGGCGGCGGCACACCGCAAGGCCTCCTGAGCCGCGCGCGTCACTCCGCCATTGCCGCCCGGCACCGCACCGTGCAACGCTGCGGCGCATGTCGTTCCCCCGTTCAGCGCACCTGCTCGCCGGTGTCCTCGCCACCGCGGGCGTGCTGCACTTCGCGAAGCCGAAGCCGTTCGACAGCATCGTCCCGAAGCAGCTGCCCGGTTCGGCACGCACCTGGACCTACGTGTCCGGCGTCGCCGAGCTCGGCTGCGCGGCGGCGGTGGCGCACCCGAAGTGGCGCCGCTTCGGCGGGCTGCTCACCGCCGGGTTGTTCGTCGGCGTGTTCCCCGCGAACGTGCAGATGGCGCTGGACTACCGGCGGAAACCCCTGCCGCAGCGGGCCATCGCGTACGGCAGGTTGCCGCTGCAGCTTCCGCTGATCGCGTGGGCGTGGCGAGTTCGCTCCAGCGCAACGAAATAGCCACCGGACGTAGTCCGCGACGGGGCGGCAGGTTTACCATTTCCCAGTGCAGCAGCTTGAGCACGCCGCCGACGCCCTCGGCTGGAAGGGACTCCTCGTCCCGCACGTCGAGGTGCTCGGAACCCGTTTCGCCGCCGTCACCCGAGTTCGGCGCGACGTGCACCTGTGGCGCCGCGAGCACGGCTGGGCCCCGGAGGACGATCCGCTGTGGTTCCGGTCCTGGTCGCAGCCGTCCATGCACGACCACCTGCCGCTGGCCGCGGTCGACGTGGTGGGCATCCTCGTCCCGGTGCGGAAGGCGAAGTACGGCCTGCGCGCCTGCGGGAACCTGATGACGCTCGCGCCGTGCAGCGTGGTGCTGCCGCGCGGCCACCCCTACCGCCCCTGGCCGATGACCGAACTGGACTACTACGGCGTCGGCGTCGTCGCCGACCACGGCGCGGAACCGTCCGAAGTGCTGCTCCCCCCGGAGGACCGCTCCCCCGAATTCGGCGCCTCCCTCTTCGGCCGCTGGCTCCAAGAAGTGCTGTACTCCCTCGTCCTCCAACGAGACCCAGAACTAGCCGAAAACCCCACTGCCTGATCTCGCTCGGGTTGGCGTGGGGATGGGTTGTGGAGTCGGGTTCGGCTTGACGTGGGGGTTGGGTCTAGAGCCTGCCCGGTTTGGGTGTGTGGCTGGGTTTGTGGAGTCCCGTTCTGCGGCGAAGCCGTGCAGTGGACGAGCGAAGCGAAGTCTGCCTTGCGGCGAAGCCGTGCCTGTATGTGCGCAGCACATAGCCCACGTCAAAAAGCCCTCACCCGCGGGTTCTCAGCGTTCTTCTCGCGAGGACAGCTTTTTCCCTCGTGGCGGAGCCACTCGGGAAAAAGATCCCGCAGCGAGAAGAACGCTGAGGTT
>NZ_JBSFWJ010000051.1:0-46067 GCF_053592695.1 Saccharopolyspora sp. NPDC002578
CGGCACGGGTACCGGGTCACGGTGCTGGAACGGTCGCCGGATCCGCGCAGGAACGCCGAGTGGTCGGCATACGGCTGCAGCCGTGGCGCCGAGTGGCTCCGCCACGAGGGAAAAAGCTGTCCTCGCGAGAGACCGACTGAGAACCCGCCGGTGGTCGGCTTTTGGGCGTGGGCTATTCGCTGCGCGAATACAGGCACGGCTACGCCGCAAGGCAGACTTCGCTTCGCTCGTCCCAGGCACGGCTTCGCCGCGAAGCACGGCCTTTGGCCGCAGGGCAGGCGTGGCTTCGCCCGCCCCACTGCACGGCTTCGCCGTCAGGCGCGGCCTTTGGCCGTGAGGCTGGGGCTTTCGCCGTTCTGCCTCACGGCCTTCGGGTCAGGAAGCCGGGATTACCGAGACTCCGCCGTAGGTCTTGTTGATGTAGTCCTTGACCTCGGGAGAGCGCAGGAGTTCGGCGAGCTTCTGGATGCGGGGGTCCTTGGCCATCGCCGGGGACGCGACCAGGCCGTTCGCGTACGGGTTGTTCTCCGCCTTCTCCACGACGAGCGGGTCCTTCAAACCGGCCTTGAGGGCGTAGTTGCCGTTCACGATCGCCGCGTCGGCGTCGTCGACCGCGCGGGGCAGCTGGTCGCTGGAGAGCTCCTGGAACTCGATCTTCTTCGGGTTCTCCGCGACGTCGCGCACCCCGGCGCCCTGCTCGGCGCCCGGCTTGAGCTTGATCACGCCGTTGTCCTGCAGCAGCTTCAGGCTGCGGGTCAGGTTCGACGGGTCGTTGGGCAGCGCGATCCGCGCGCCGTCCGGCAGCTCCTGGAGGGACTTGACCTTCTTGGAGTAGATCGACAGCGGCTCCAGGTGCACCGTCTGCACCCACTCGAACTCACCGCCGCGCTGCGCCTGGTACTCCGCCAGGTACGGCTTGTGCTGGTAGTAGTTCGCGTCCAGCTCGCCGTTGGCGACGGCCTCGTTCGGCCGGTTGTAGTCGTCGAACTGCTCGATCTCCAGGTCGATGCCCGCCTTCGGAGCGAGGTTCTCGTCGACGTACTTGAGGATCTCGCCGTGCGGCTGCGGGCTCACGCCGATGGTCAGCGGAGCGTTCGGGTCCTGCGCGGCTTCCGTGCCGCTACCACCGCAACCCGCCAGCGCCAGCGAAGCGGCCGTGAGCACGACCGCCAGGGAACGAATACGCATCAGTGCGTCCTTTCTGGAATGGAGGCCGTCCGGTGACGCGCACCGGTACCGGCAGCGGGTCCGCGGGGACCCCTGCCGTCGGCCGATTCGACTGAAGTGCGGTGGCGACTAGCCGGTCGCGGTGCGACGGCGGTCCACGGCCTTCGCCGTGAAGTCGGTGAGCAGCTGCATCGCGAAGGCCAGCACCGCGAGCACCACCACCGAGCCGTAGAGCACCCGCTCGTCGTAGGCCTGGTAGCCGTCCTGGATGGCGGTGGTCCCCAACCCGCCGCCACCGATCGCGCCCGCCATCGCGGCGTAGCCGATGAGCGCCACCGCGGTGACGCCGACGGCCCCGACCAGCGCGGCGCGCGCCTCGCCGATCAGGACCGTCCACACGATCCGCCACCGGCCGGAGCCGGTGGTGATAGCCGCTTCGACGACGGTGAAGCTCACTTCGCGCAACGCGTTCTGGGTCAGCCGCGCGAAGAACGGCACCGCACCGATGGTCAGCGGCACGATCACCGCGGTGCTGCCGATGGAAGTGCCCACCAGCAGCCGCGTGAAGGAGGCGAGGACCACCAGCAGCACCACGAACGGCACGGACCGGACCACGTCGACGACCACACCGAGGATCCGGTGCAGCGTCGGCCGCGGGTCCAGCCCGACCGGCGAGCTCAAGTGCAGGAACACGCCGAGCGGCAGGCCACCGAGCACTGCCAGCACGGTGGCCACCACCACCATGTAGAGCGTTTCGCCGGTGGCCTCACCGAGCATCTCCACGACTTCCGCCCAAGGGGTCGGATCACTCACGCAGCTACTCCATCAACGCTGACCGGGGCGCGCCGCACGTGCGCGTCGCGGTCGACCATCCATTTCAGCGCCTGCTCCGAGCGCTCACCGGTGAGTCCGATGCGGAACTTCGCGACCGGCGTGTCGCCGAGCCGGGTCAGGCCGCCGCCGAGGATGGACAGCTCCACCCCGAAGCGGCTCGACGCCTCCGGCAGCAGCGCGCCGACGGCGGCGAAGCCGACGAGCACCACTTCGGCGACCACGTCGTGGCGCACACCGGGCACGGCGGACGCCTGGTCGGTCTCGGGCAGCAGGCTGGTGCTGACGCGGCTGCCGGGATCGGCGACCAGGTCGAGCACCTTGCCGTGTTCGGCGACGCGGCCGTCTTCGAGGACCGCGACGTCATCGGCGATGCGGCGCACCACGGTCATGTCGTGGGTGACCACGAGCACCGTGACGCCGAGTTCGGAGCGGGCGCGGTCGAGCACCGTGAGCACCGAGTCCGTGGTGCTCGGGTCCAGCGCGGAGGTCGGTTCGTCGGCGAGCAGCACCGAAGGCTTGGCCGCGAGGGCGCGGGCGACCGCGATCCGCTGCCGCTGCCCGCCGGAGAGCCGGTCCGGGTAGACCGGCGCCTTGTCGGTGAGCCCGACGAGGTCGAGCAGCTCGGCGACGCGGCTGCGGCGCTGCGGCGCGGCCATCCCGGCCGCCTCCAGCGGCAGCGCCACGTTGCCCGCGGCGGTGCGCTGGCGCAGCAGCGAATCCCCCTGCGGCACGACCCCGATGTGGCGGCGCGCCGCACGCAGCGCGGCGCCTTCGAGCGCCACGAGGTCGGTGCCGTCGACGCGGATGGCGCCGCGGTCGGGCTTCTCCAGCAGCGCGATGCAGCGGGCGAGGGTGGACTTGCCGGCTCCGCTGGGGCCGACGACGCCGCACACGGCACCGGCGGGGACCTCCAGCGAGACGTTGTCGAGCGCGACGACGTCGGCTCGACTCGACTGGTCGTGCCGGAAGGATTTGGTGAGGTTCTCGACTGTGATCACGATCGCTCCGCATCAGCTCACGCCGGACCGGCGGGCATGCCGCATCGGCCGGGAAGGAGGAACAGAAAGGCTGGGGAAGGGGCTGCGACGACTTCGGTCGTCAGCGGACGCGGCGACAGGCCGTCGTGGTGCGGCGTCCGTGATCGATCACTCGGCGTTGGGTCAGCGCGAGGCCGTGCGGGCCGGATCCGGTCCGGGCGCGACCACCGCGGGCACGCCGACGGCTGGTCCGGGGCGCGCGTTCGCCTTCGAGCAGAGTTTCAGACACCACAACTCCATCGACCCTGGCGTTAGCACCTGCTCACTCGTGGAGTGGTTGCTGCGGCGTCGTGGAGCCAGGTCTCTCAGCCGCTCGGGATGGATTTCCCGCATAGTAGAACGCAGGGGTGTCGGCGAATGCAAGCTGCGGACGGTCACCATGTGGAATCGTTTGACAAATCACATCCCCCTCACGAGCAGGGATTCTTGATCAACCCAACTATTCCAGTGACCATATGTGAGCATCGCAACGCTTTTGGACCCGTTCGGTCGAAGCTCGGGCAACGCCGCGCGTTCAGGTGCGAACTCAGCGCACCAGCTGGGCGGCGGCATCGGCCACCCGGGCGAAATCCGCCACCGAGAGCTGCTCGCCCCGCGTCGTCGGCTCCACCCCGGCAGCCCGCAGCACCTGCTCCGCACGCGCCGCCGACCCGGCCCAGCCGGACAGCGCCGCCCGCAGCGTCTTGCGCCGCTGCGCGAACGCGGCGTCGATCGCCGCGAACACCTGCGCGCGCGGCGCCGCCGACGGCGGATCGATCCGGGTGAACGACACCAGCCCGGAATCCACGTTCGGCACCGGCCAGAACACGGTGCGCGGCACCGGCCCCGCGCGGCGCACGTCGGCGAACCACGCGGCCTTCGCGCTCGGCACGCCGTAAGTCCGGTTGCCGGGTTTCGCCGCCAGCCGATCCGCGACCTCCGACTGCACCATCACCAGACCGGTGCGCAACGACGGCAGCTCGGCCAGCAGGTGCAGCACCACCGGCACCGCCACGTTGTACGGCAGGTTCGCGACCAGCGCCGTCGGCGGACGCTCCGCGAAGTCCGCGCCGCGCACGCGCAGCGCGTCGGCCTCCAGCACCCGCAACTCGCCCTGGTGGTCCGGGGCGAACTCGGCGGCGGTACGCGGCAACCGCTCCGCCAGCACCGGATCGATCTCCACCGCGACCACGCCCGCCGCCGCGGGCAACAGCGCCAGCGTCAACGACCCCAGCCCCGGACCGACCTCCAGCACCACGTCATCGGCGGTGAGCTCGGCGGCGCCCACGATGCGGCGGACCGTGTTCGGGTCGTGCACGAAGTTCTGCCCGAGTCGTTTCGTCGGGCGGATCCCCAGCTCCTCGGCCAGCCGGCGAACATCGGCCGGCCCAAGCAACCGCGCCCTATTCGCGTGCTGTTCCACGGGTGAGAAGTTACTCGGGGCTTCCGCTTGAGCTGCGTAGTGGGGCGGGTAGCGGAACCTCAGGTGTCTTCTCGCTGCGGGATCTTTTTCCCAAGTGGCTCCGCCACGAGGGAAAAAGCCGTCCTCGCGAGAAGACACCTGAGAACCCGCCGGTGGTCGTCTTTTCGACGTGGGCTATGTGCTTCGCACATACAGGCACGGCCTTCGGCCGCAAGGCAGGCTTGCTTCGCAGCCCACGGCACGGCTTCGCCGCCCACGGCTGCCTGGGGCTAAAAGACGATCGGCCACCGGTGGGGTGCCGGTGGCCGATCGGGGGGGTCTCTTGGATCAGAGGCCGAGCTTCGAGGAGCAGCCCGGCCAGGCGCCGTAGCTGCCGCCGCGGGCGTCGCGGACCTTGGTCGCGACCGAGATCTGCTGCTCGCGGCTGGCCTGGTGCGGGTAGGCCGCGTACTGGTCGCCGCCGTAGGCGTCCCAGGTGCTCTTGTCGAACTGCAGGCCGCCGTAGTAGCCGTTGCCGGTGTTGATCGCCCAGTTGCCGCCGGCCTCGCACTGGACCAGCTTGTCCCAGACGGCGCCGTTCGGCGGCTGCTTGGTGCCGACCCGGACGACCTTCTCCTTGGCTTCCTTGGTGACCTTCTCGCCCACCGCTTCGCGGCCGGTCTCCTCGCCGTTGCGAGTGCTCACGCGAGTGAAGACGATCTTCTCGCCGGGCGCGCCCGGGTCCTCGACCTTCTCCTCGCCCTTGAGCATCGAGTCGTCCTCGATCTCCTTGACCGGTGGCTCGATCGGCATGGTCACGTTCACCACGGTGCTGCCGGTGCGGACGATCTGGACCTGCGCGCCGCTGGTGATCTTCTGGTCGCCGCCGGGCGTGATGTGGTCTTCCGGCCCGAGCTGGAGGTTCTGCTCCTTGGCCAGCTCGTCGACGGTCACCGCGGTGGTGGTCAGCTGCCGCGGCTCACCGGCACCATCGGTGATGGTGATGTCCTTGGCGGTCTTGACCGTGAGGTCCATGCCCTGCTCGGGCACGGCCATGCTGCGCGCCGAGGAGACCCAGGCGCCGTCGTCGGCGACGCCGAGCTGGCGCAGCGCCTGGCCGACGGTCACCGACCGGACCCATTCCTCGCGCTGCTCACCGTCGACGGTCATCTTCAGCAGACGCCCGCGGTCGAGGGTGATCGTGTCGTTGTGCCCGACCTTGGACTGCGGGGAGGGGCTCAGCGCGTCGTGCTCGCCGATGCTGATGCCCTCGTCCTCGAGGACTTCGCCGACGGTCGACTCGTAGGTGTTGACCTGGCGTTCCTTGCCGTCGACCTCGACGGTGACGGACTTGTCCATCGCCGCCGCGGCGCCGCCGGTGCCGGTCAGGGTGAGGATGACCGCGGCGACCGCGCCCTTGAGGAAGCGCTGCTTCCACGTGGTGATCGCCTCGACGACCTCGGGGGACGGTGCGGTCGCGCCCTCGGGCTCGTCCGGCAGGACCAGCGGCGGCATCACCACGGTCTCGGCGTTGACGAGCCGGATGAGCTCCTCGACGTCGATGTCGGCCGTCGCGAGCATCTCGTCGGCCTGCGGACCGAGCGCCTCGAGCACGTCGTCCGGCGTGATCTCCAGCGCGCCGGGCGGGAAGCTCGGGTGGTCCTGGGCCGGGTACCGGCCGGTGATGGGGGCGAACGGCTGCTCCGCCGTGATCTCGGTGTCGCTCTCGCGATCGAGCAGGCCGACCGCGGTCTGCTGCTCCGAGCTCACCGGGCTGAACCAGTCCGTTGACGCGTTGAAGGATTCGGCCCAATAGCCGTGATCCTGGCCTGCACCGCCCAGCGATCGATCGCTGTAAGCAGTACTGCCGTGGGCACCGGGGATGCCTCGTCCGTTCACAGGGTCGCTACCTCTCGAAAGCGAGAAGCCGCCCGCAGCGCGCGGGTGATCATGGGGAGTTCGCCGAACATGCCTGTCCACGAACTCCTTCACCTGCCGCTACGCGACTTCGTGCTTCGTTTCCGTATCCGACTCCCGTAGCCAAGCGCCTTTTCAGCCGATACCTGATGCGTGCTGGTCTCGTTCCCAGCCCGATCGGTGGCACCGACTTCCCCGACGTACCCGGCGGCGACTAGCGGGCGTTTCCGTGACTTCGTTGTCATCGGTTACGAGGCCGAGACTCTAGCGTGATCGAGCGGGCCCGCCAAGGGGCCACCCTGCTCTGTGGCCTGGGTTACGCCGAAATGCCGCGCAACCGAGCACCGTCAGTGATCGAACGGTGAGATCCGGCGCGGTCCGATCCCCATTTTCCCACTACCCCAACGGTTTCTCAGCCGATCATGCAAATCCACGGATCAGTCCGATGTGGACATCACCGTCGTTCCTGGTGAGCGGATCACGGGGCCAGGGGATCTCGGGGCCTGATCGACCTCGTCGACGGGGGGTTGGGGCACGGACGGCGGAAGAGCGCGGTCATCTCCCGCCGTCCGCGTCGGGGTCGACACCGGCCACTCGGATGCGCAGGGTGATGACGAACGTCACTTGCTCACACTGTCGAGCGGTCTCGGGGCCGGGGTGGCGCACCGCTCAGCGCGGCAGCCCGAGCTTGCGGGCGCAGGACGGCCAAGCGCCGTAGCCGCCGCGGTCCTCGCGCAGCGAGCTCGCCACCGAGATCTGCTGATCGCGCGACGCCTGGTGCGGGAGGCCGGCGAAGGCTCCGCCGCCGTACGCGGACCACGTGCGGCGGTCGAACTGGAGACCTCCGTAGTAGCCGTTGCCGCTGTTGGTGGCCCAGTCGCCGCCGGATTCGCAGTGCGCGAGCCGGTCCCACACCGAGCCGGAACGAGTCTCCGGCTCGAGTCCCGGGCCGTTCGCCGCGGGAGCGGCGGTGGCGAGTGGAGCGCCGCACAACGTGATCACAGCGGCGATTCCGATCCTGGTGATGCCACGGATGCGCATACAGGTCCTGACTGCCGTGCTTCCGGGCAGAGGCCCCGGCCTCGCCGCGAACCTCCCGGTCCACTGTGGCCGATCGCCGAGTGCGTCCCCTCCCGGCTTCCGGAGGGGACGCTAGGTCGCCGGGAGGTGACCGCAAGTCAGTGCGCGTGTTCGGCGCAATAACACAACACGCTCAGTCAGAGCAGGTCAGGAGGCTGCTACCTGATCGAGGCGAAAGACCCGCTCGGCCGTGGCGGTCGTGGCCACGATCAGTTCAGCGAGATCCGCGCCGCGCAGCTCCGCCAGGTCCCGAAGGGTGTAATTGGCGCAGTACGGCTCGTTCGGCCGGCCGCGGAACGGGTGCGGGGTGAGGAACGGCGCGTCGGTCTCGATCAGCATCTGCTCCACCGGGACCAGCCGGGCCGCTTCGCGCAGGCCGACGGCGTTGGCGTTGCGGAAGGTCGCGGTGCCGGCGAACGAGAGCACGTAGCCGCGGTCCACGCAGGCGCGGGCGAACTCGGCGTCGCCGGAGAAGCAGTGGAAGATCACCGTCTCCGGGGAGCCCTCCTCGGTCAGGATGCGCAGGATGTCCTCGTGCGCGTCCCGGTCGTGGATCATCAGCGGCTTGCCGGTGCGCTTGGCGAGGTCGATGTGCCAGCGGAACGCCTCGTGCTGCGGTTCCGGCGGCGAGAAGTCCCAGTAGTAGTCCAGCCCGGTCTCGCCGATGGCGACGACCCGGGGCCGCTCCGCCAGTTCCTCCAGCACTCGCCGGTCCGCGTCGGTGAAGTCCTTGGCCCTGGTCGGGTGCAGCGCGACCGCCGCGAACACCCGGTCGTCCCACGTGGCCGCTTCGGCGGCCCAGTTCGCGGCTTCGATGTCGTCGGCGACCGTGACCACCCTGGTGATCCCGGCCGCGTGCGCGCGATCCACCAGTTCCCGCACGTCCTCGGCCGTCTTCGCGCCGCACGCGTCGAGGTGGGTGTGCGCGTCCACCGCGGGCGCGGGCAGCGCCTCCGGCATCGGCGGTCGTTCCTTCTTGTCCTTCTTGCTCACCGTTCACCCCTCGCGGGCCGCGCGGGCCCCGTTCCGTGCCGCACTCCTGCCGACGCGGTCCCGGCCGGGCGCCGCCACCGGCGATTCCGAGCCTACGGTCCCCGCGAGAGGCCTCCGGGAACGGGCATCACGCCAGGTCGGCGCGCAGGAAGGACACGTTGTACGGCCGCCACTGGGTCATCGTGAAGTAGACCGCAGCGCGGTCCGCCGCCCACGGGTGCTGGAATCCGCCGTAGAGCGCCGGGAACCGCGAGCCCGCCGCCAGCACCTGCCCGGCCGACCACGGCCCGGTGAGCCGATCCGCGGTGCGCAGCACGATCGCGGCGCGACGCTCGTCCAGGTGCACCGCGAACCAGCGGCCGAAGTGCTCGTTGAACTGCACGGACAGCTCCGCGACGGGGGCGCCGAGCACGGGCAGCGCCTCGTGCGGATCCGCGGCCCAGCCCCGCGCCGTCCAGTACTCGTAGGCCGCCGGCTCCAGCAGGTCGTCCGCGCCGACCCGCGCGAGCTGCCCGGCGCCGAAGCGCCCGCTCGGCGTCCCCAGCAGGTGCACGCGACCGTCGACGACTCCGGCGAACGCGATCAGCTGGAACGGGTGCCCGCCCTGGTCGCGGCGGCGGAACCGGCTCAGGAACCGCTGCCCGTGGTTGCGCCAGACCGCCGTGGGCGACTTCGTCCAGCTCCGCCCGCCGTCGTCGGAGTAGGCCAGCGCGCCGTAGTTGGTGTGCCACACACCGGGCATCCCCCAGCGCCGCACGGACATGTAGTGCACGTAGTTGCGCCGTCCGATGGCGATGCCCGCGGTGGGGATCACGGTGTGCTCGCGCGTCCCGGTGCGGTCGCCGGGCAGGAACTGGCCCGCCGAGCCGTCCGCGCGCCGCACGACCCAGTCGAAGGCGAGACCGGAGTCGAGATCGGTGTCGGCGGACCGGGCGAGCACGTTGTACCGCCAGTCCGCGCGCTTCGGCCCCGCGCCGTTGCCGCCCCAGCGGTCGCCGTAGGTGTCGCCGAACGCGGCCAGCACGCCACCGCGCCCGTCGTCCCACAGGATGCCGAGATCGGTCGCGGTGACCCCGGAGCCCGCGTTCCGCGACTCCGCCCCCGTGATCGCCGCCAGCTTGGTAGTCCCGATGACCCGAACCATGCCCGAAACGCTACGTTCTCCGGCCCCACCCGGTGCGCTCATCCACCCCGAGCAACACCCACGTCCCACGTGTCTCTCGTGTCTTGTCAGCGGCGAAGCCGCTGAGCAGTGACCGGCTTGAGCAAGGTGACCACCCGCGGGTTCTCAGCTGCTTCCTCGCGAGGACAGCATTTTTCCTCGTGGCGGAGCCACTTGGAAAAATGATCCCGCAGCGAGGAAGCAGCTGAGGTTCCGCCACCCGACCCCTACGCAGGCCGGGACCAAGAACTCACTGCCGGGAGGCGAGGACTGCTGTGTACAGGTCGTTCTTGCGGGCTCCGCTGAGTTCGGCGACCTCGGCGACGGCGTCCTTCAAGCGCATGCCGTCCGCCGCGCGCTCCTCCACCTGCGGAACGAGGTCGGCCGGGTCCTGCGAGACGGGCACCGCGCCCGCGACGACCACGGTGATCTCGCCGCGCACTTCGCCGGTCGCCCACTCCGCCAGCGACCCGAGGTCGCCGCGGCGCACCTCCTCGTAGGTCTTCGTCAGCTCCCGGCACACCACGGCCGCGCGATCCGCGCCGAGCACCTCCACCGCGTCCGCCAGGGTGTCGCCGAGCCTGCGCGGCGATTCGAAGAACACGCAGGTCCGCTGCTCGGCCACGAGGCGCCCGAACCAGCGGCGCCGCTCCCCGGACTTGCGCGGCGGGAAGCCTTCGAAGCAGAACCGGTCCGAGGCCAGCCCGGACACCGCGAGCGCCGTCGTCACCGCGGACGGGCCGGGCAGGCAGGTCACCGCGAGCCCGTCGGCCGCGCAGGCCGACACGAGCCGGTAGCCGGGGTCGGACACGCTCGGCATGCCCGCGTCGGTCACCAGCAGCACGTCGCGGCCGTCCCGGAGCGCCTCCAGCAGTCGCGGGGTGCGGGCCGCCTCGACGTCCTCGTAGTAGCTCACGATCTTCCCGGACGGGCTCACCCCCAGCGAAGTCGCCAGCGCACGCACCCGGCGGGTGTCCTCGGCGGCGATGATCGCGGCCGAGCCCAAGGCGTCGATCAACCGAGCCGACGCGTCGCGGGCGTCGCCGAGCGGAGTCGCGGCGAGCACCAACGTGCCCGATCCGGATTCGAGGTCCATGAGCTCAACCCTACGATTCAGGTGTGAGCGTGCTCGTGCCGAACTCCGCCGGCGGCCAAGCCGAGAACATGGTCGGGCCCGGCCGCACTCCCCCCGCCGCCGAACCCGGCTCCTGGGACCCCCGGGCGCTGCTCGCCCCGAAGATGCCGTCGGACCGGCTGCGCAGCTGGATCATCACCTTGGTCATCGGGCTGATCGCGGGCGTGGTCCGGATCTGGGACCTCGGGCGCGCCACGGACAAGGGCACTCCGGTCTTCGACGAGAAGTACTACGCCATCCAGGCGTGGCAGATGCTGCGCAACGGCGGCTACGAGGACAACCCCGGCTACGAGGTCGTCGCGCACCCCCCGGTCGGCAAGCAGCTGATCGCCCTCGGCGAGTGGATCTTCGGCTACAGCCCGTGGAGCTGGCGCATCGCGGCGGCGCTGGCGGGCACGGTCATGGTGGTGCTGATGGTGCGCATCGCGCGCAGGCTCACCCGGTCCACGCTGCTCGGCGCGCTCGCCGGGGTGCTGCTGATCTGCGACGGGCTCAGCCACGTGCAGTCGCGCGTCGGGATGCTCGACATCTTCCAGGCGCTGTTCGTGCTGGCGGCGTTCGCGCTGCTGCTGGTCGACCGCGATCAGATGCGGGCCCGGCTGGCCGTGGTCGTCGCCGAAGGACGCATCGGCGACAGCAGGTGGGGCCCGCGGATGGGCTTTCGCTGGTGGCGCTTCGCCGCCGGGTTGTCGCTGGGCCTGACCTGCGGGGTCAAGTGGAACGGCATCTACTACATCATGGCCTTCGGCCTGCTCAGCGTGCTCTGGGACGCGCTGTCCCGGCGCACCGCCGGGGTGGAGCGGCCGTGGGTCGGCGCGCTGCTGCGGGACACGGTGCCCGCACTGGGCTCGCTGCTGGTGCTGCCGATCGCGGTGTACTTCGCGACGTGGGCGAACTGGTTCGCCAGCGAGACGGCGACGGACCGGCACGCGGCGATCATCTCCGAGGACGTGGGGCTGAACTTCCTGCCCGATCCGCTGCGATCGCTGCTGTTCTACCAGCTCAACGTGCTGGACTTCCACACCCACCTGGACACCGGCAACAACCCGCACCCGTGGGAGTCCAAGCCGTGGGCGTGGCCGATGGGCATGCGCCCGATGCTCTACTACTACGAGTCGGGGCTGACCGGCTGCGGCGAGTCCAATTGCGTGCAGGCCACGATGCTGCTGGGCACGCCCGCCATGTGGTGGCTCGCGCTGCCGGTGGCGGCGTGGGCCGTGTGGCGCGCGACGAGCCGGCTGGACTGGCGCTACACGGCGGTGCTCGTCGCGTACGGCGCCGGGTACCTGCCGTGGTTCATCAACCTGGACCGGCAGATGTACTACTTCTACGCGACGCCGATGGCGCCGTTCCTGGTGCTGGGGATCGTGCTCGTCCTGGGGGAGATCCTCGGCGCGGCCCAGGAGCACACCGAGCGCCGCAAAACGGGGTTGCTGGTGGTCGCGCTGTACGTGGGCATCGTGGTGGCGAACTTCGTGTGGCTGTGGCCGATCCTGAACGGCGCGCTGATCACCCAGGAGCACTGGCAGGCGGAGCTCTGGCTCCCCTCCTGGCGTTGACCCGCCCCGGCTGAGCGTGCAGCGGACCGCCCGGCGGCCGGGCGGTCCGCGCACGTCGTCGCGGTGCGGGTCAGGAGAGTTCGGTCAGCGTGGCGCGCAGGGCGGCCACGGCTTCGGTGATCTCCTCCGGCGACACCGACAGGGACGGGCGGAAGCGCAGCGAGTCGGGGCCGGACGGCAGGAACAGCGTCCGGTGCCGATCCCGCGCCACGGCGAGCGCCGCGTCCCGCCGAGCCGGTTCGAGGAAGCTCACCGCGCACATCAGGCCGCGTCCGCGCGCCGAGCGGATCACCTCCGGGAACTCGGCGGCGAGCGCGCCGAGCTCGCCGAGCAGCAGCTCGCCCATCCGGCGGCTGTGCTCGAACAAGCCGTCCTGTTCGACGATCTCCAGGATCCGGGTGGCCCGCACCATGTCCACCAGCGATCCGCCCCAGGTGGAGCTGATCCGGCTCGGCTCGCGGAACGCGTTGTCGGCGATGTCGAGCACCCGGCGCCCGCCCATGACCCCGCACACCTGCAGCCGCTTGCCGAACGCCACCAGGTCCGGTTCCAGCCCGAGTTCCCGGTGCGCCCACACCGCGCCGGTCAGCGCGCCGGTCTGCACCTCGTCGGCGACGGTGAGCACGTCGTGCTCGCGGCAGAGCTCCTGCACGGCGGTGAGGAATCGCGGCCGCAGGTGCCGGTCACCACCCTCGCCCTGGATCGGCTCGTACACGAAGCAGGCGATCTCGGCTCCGTACCGGCGCAGCGCGGCCTCGGCGGCGTCGAGCGCGACGCGCTCCTCCGCCAGCAGCTCCGGGTCGTCCCAGCGCGGGCCGGGTTCGATCGCGGGGCTGGGGATGCGCGGCCAGTCGAACATCGGGTAGTCGCGGATCTTCGCCGGATCGGTGTTGGTCAGCGACAACGTGTATCCGCTGCGGCCGTGGAAGGCGCGCTCCAGGTGCAGGACCTTGCTGCCGCGGACGCCGATGCCCTGGCGGGCGTTGTGCTTGGTCTTCCAGTCGAAGGCGACCTTGAGCGCGTTCTCCACGGCGAGCGTGCCGCCGTCGATGAGGAACAGCAGCGGCAGCTCCGGCACGCCCGCGACGCGGCGGAAGGTCTCGGCGAACCGGGCTTGTTCGACGGTGGCGAAGTCCGGGTTGGCCGGCTTGACCCGCGAGGTCCGCACCAGCGCGGCCTCGAACTCGGGTTCGCGCAGGCCGGGGTGGCCGTGGCCGAGCGGCGCGGAGCTGAAGAACATCGTCATGTCGAGGTATTCGGTGCCGTCGCGCAGGTCGCGCAGGCGGCAGCCGTGCCCGGAGTCGAGGTCGACGACGATGTCCAGCAGGTCACCGGTGACCTGCGCGCGGAGCGCGGGCACCGCCTGCTCGGCCTCGGTGGTCGCGGTGGTGGGCTGGTCGAGAACGGCTTCCTGCTGTGCGGTCATGTCAGCCTCCTCGTGCGTAGTGCGGTCGCGGTGGCGCCGTCACTGTTCACGAAAAATTATGACCATCACACGGACAAGATCACAATATTTTTCCTCCAGATGCCGGTCTTCACGAAAGATTTTCTTTCGCTGACGGTGCGCACGTCCCGGATCGTCCGCAATAGCGGCGGTCAGCGCGCTTCGCCCGGACCCTCCATCGCGCGCAGCAGGTCGGCGAGCCCGCCCGCCAGCGACTCCCGCTGCCGAGCGGTCAACCCGGACAGCAGTGCCTGCTCGGCATCCATGACCTGCGGGAACAACCCGTCGATGAGCCGCTCCCCCCGCTCGGTGAGCTGCACTCGCGCGCTGCGCCGATCGCGCTGATCCGTGGAGCGCTCCAGCAGCCCGCGCTCGGTGAGCTCGCGGAGCCGCTTCGTGGTCGCCGCGCCGGAGGAGACGGTCAGCTCGTTGAGCCGCCCCGGGGTGACCGCCGTACCGCCGCGGCGCAACGCGCACAGCAGGTCGAACTCCGCGCGGTTGAGGCCGCCCTCGGCGATCGTCGCGTCCAGCCGCCGCCGCAGCACCGCCGCCGCGCGCAGCACCCGCCCGATCACGTCGATGCTGGTCGTGTCCACGTCCGGGCGCGCCTCGCCCCACTGCGACCGGGCCGCGTCGATGAGATCCGGTGTCCGCTTCATCTCACCATCGTTTCACTAGTAAACTATTTTCTCTACACTGCCCAGGTGACCGGAACCGTCCTGACCCGCAACCTTCGGGACACGTTCCGGCTCCGCCGGAACGGCCCCTTCCTCTGGCCCGCCGCCCGCGCCCTGCTGGCACTGGCGGTCCCGCTGGCCGTGCTGCTGCTCATCGACCGGCTAGACCTGCTGCCCGGCGCCGTGTTCGGCGCGTTGAGCAGCGTCTACGGCCGCACCGAGCCCTACTACCGGCACGCCAGGACGCTGGGCGCGGTGGCGGTCGGCATGGTGCTCGCCGTGGCCGTGGGCGACGTGATCGCCGTGTTCGCGGGTGGCACCCCGTGGCACGAGGCGGTGGCGCTGGCGGCCACCGCGCTGGTCGGCGCCGCGGCCACCGTGCTCTGCGCGGCCGTCAAGGTCGGTCCGCCCGGCGGGCTGATCTTCGCATTCGCCGTCGGCGCGTGCGCGCACCTGCCGCTGGTCGCCGCCGACCTCGGGCCGCACCTCGCGGCGGCGGCGCTGTGCGCGGCGTTCGCCTGGATCGTCAACGTCACCGGAGCGGCGGTCATCGGCCTGGCGCCACAGCGCCGGGCGGTGGCGGCGGCGCTGGACGCGACCGCGACCGCGCTGGTGGCTCGCTCCGACCTGGCGGCGCGGCACCAGGCCGCGGTGGCGGTGGAGTCGGCGTGGCACAGCGTCGCGCTCGTCGGCAGGCGGCACCGCGACTCCCCCGCGCACCGGGGCCTGGTCCGCGCCGTGGACGCGAGCGAGGTGCTGCTCGGCCCGGACGCTCCCGCGATCACCGCCGAGGACGTGCGCACCGCCGCGACCGCGATCCGCGCGGGCGATGCGGTCCCCGAGCTGCGCCCGGCGGGTTCGGCCGACGTCCGCGCCCCCATCCCGGCGTCCCGCTGGCGGATCATCCGCGAGGTGCTGCGCGCGGCCGTGCGCCCGCGGCGCGCCGGTTCGTGGCTGCTGCCCTACGCCGCCCGCGTCTTCGTGGCCGCGCTGCTCGCCGGTGGCGTCGCCGACCTGCTCGGCATCGGCCACGCCTACTGGGCGGCGGTGTCCGCGGTGTCGGTGCTGCAGGCGACGAGCACCGCGACGTCCGTGCCGCGCATGGTGCAGCGCGTGTCCGGCACGGTGGCCGGCGTGCTGATCGGGGTGGCCGTGCTCTCCTCGCACCCGGCGGTGTGGGTGCTGCTGGTCGCGCTGGTGCTGCTGCAGTGGGGCGCGGAGATGACGGTGACCCTCAACTACGCGCTGGGCCTGCTGTTCGCGACGCCGGTCGCGCTGCTCGTGAGCGCGCTGGGCGCCCCGGCGGATCCGGCGGTGCTCGCCTCCCACCGGTTCTGGGCGACGTTGCTGGGCGCGGCGGTGGCCGTCGGCATCTCCTGGCTGCTGCCGAACCGCGCGTGGCTCTCCCGGGTGCACACGGCGCTGGCCCGCGTGCGCACGCTCAGCGCGGCGGAGCCGGTCCACCCGCCCGCGCTGCGCGGCGCGCTGGTCGAGCTGCACGAGGCCTACGAGCTGGCGGCGGGCGAGATCCGCCCGGCGCTGCTGCCGACCGAGTCGCTGCTCACCGCGTCGCACGAGGCCTACGCACGGCTGGACGCCGCCGCACCGCACCGCGGCCTCGCCCCGGAGCGCTGACCGGCGCCGCGGGAGCAGCGCGCGGTCCCGCCATTCAGCAGACGCACCGGCCCGCCGAAGATTGCTACTTTCCAGTAGCAAGTGGGAGCCGGCGTCGCGTCCGACCCCGGTGGCCGCGCTCGCCCGCACTCCGACGAGGCGGTGCGGAGCCTGCCGCGGGGCGTCGTGATCGCACGCGGGAGCCCGTTCACGCCGATGTGGAGGACTCGACGATGAGTTCGTCAGAAGACCGAGGTATCAGCCGTCGCGACGTCCTGGCCGCCGGGAGCGCGTTCGCCGCGACCGGAGCGGTGGCCGGCCTCGGCATGTCCCCCGGCTCCGCCGGTGCCGCCGCCGGCACCGAGGCCGACGCCATCGTCGTCGGAGCAGGCCTCGCCGGGCTGGTGGCGACCTCGGAGCTGGTCGCCGCGGGACGGCGGGTGCTGCTGGTGGACCAGGAACCCGAGGCGAGCCTGGGCGGGCAGGCGTTCTGGTCGCTGGGCGGGCTGTTCTTCATCGACTCCGTCGAACAGCGCGCCGCGGGCATCAAGGACTCCTTGGAGCTGGCGCGGGCCGACTGGTTCTCCAACGCCGGTTTCGACCGCGGCGTCGACGACCCGCTGGGCGAGGACCACTGGGGAGCGCGCTGGGCGGAGGCGTACCTGCAGTTCGCCGCGGAGGAGAAGCGGTCCTGGCTGTCCGGCTTGGGCATGACCTGGGTGCCGATCGTCGGCTGGGCGGAACGCGGCGGGCAGATGGCCGACGGTCCGGGCAACTCCGTGCCCCGCTTCCACCTGACCCTGGGCACCGGGCCCGGCGTCATGGAACCGTTCGAGAAGCTCGTGCGCGAGGCGGCCGAAGCCGGGAAGGTCGCGTTCCGGTTCCGCCACCAGGTCGACTCGCTCAGCACGGCCGGCGGCGTCGTCGACGGGGTGCGCGGCAGCGTGCTGGAACCCAGCGACGCCGAGCGCGGCACGCCGAGCTCGCGCACCAAGGTGGGCGACTTCGAGCTGCGCGCCCCCATCGTCATCGTCACCGCGGGCGGCATCGGCGCCAACCACGACCTCGTGCGCGAGAACTGGCCGTCCTACCTCGGGAAACCACCGGCCCGCCTCATCACGGGGGTGCCCGCGCACGTGGACGGGCGGATGCTCGGCATCACCGAGGCCGCGGGCGCCCGCCTGGTCAACCGCGACCGCATGTGGCACTACACCGAGGGCCTGATCAACCACTCGCCGATCTGGCCCGACCACGGGATCCGCGTCCTCGCCGCCCCGTCCTCGATGTGGTTCGACGCCGAGGGAAGCCGCTTCCCCAATCCGGGCATCCCGAGCTACGACACGCTCGGCACCCTCGAAATGATCACGCGCACCGGGCACGACCACTCCTGGTTCGTGCTGAACAAGCGGATCATCGACAAGGAGTTCGTCCTCTCCGGTTCGGAGCAGAACCCGGAGCTCACCCGCAAGGACCTCGCCGCCTACCTGGCCGGGCGCCTGTTCCACGACACCCCGCCCCCGGTCAAGGCGTTCATGGACGACGGGGAGGACTTCGTCATCGCCGACGACCTCGCCGAGCTCGTCAAGGGCATGAACGCGCTGGTGGGCTCGGACCTGGTCGACGCGGACGCCCTCGGCAGGCAGATCACCGCCCGGGACCAGCAGGTCGACAACCCGTTCACCAAGGACACCCAGGTGATGGGCATCCGCAACTCGCTGGCGTACTCCGGCGACAGCCTCGCCCGGACCACGCCGCTGCACAAGATCCTCGACCCGGCGGCGGGACCGCTGATCGCGATCCGGATGAACATCCTCACCCGCAAGACCCTCGGCGGGCTGCAGACGGATCTGTCCGGTCGCGTCCTCGACTCGGCGGGGCGGCCGATCCCGGGCCTCTACGCGGCGGGCGAGGTGTCCGGCTTCGGCGGCGGAGGTTTCCACGGCTACCGCGCCCTGGAAGGGACGTTCCTCGGCGGCTGCCTGTTCTCCGGCAGGCAGGCGGGCCGCGCGGCCGCGGCCGAGAGCGCCTGATCGAGCCCCGGAAACGCGAAACCGCCCGGCCGCGCCCGAATTCCGGGAACGGCCGGGCGGCGGACTCGTCGCCGGCGGTGACCGGGTCAGTCGATGCTCTTGAGCAGCCGCTCGACCTCCGCGATCCGCCCGCTGAGCTCAGCGATCTCCTCCCGCAGCGAATCCTGCTTCGCCACGGCCTCCTCGGCGAGCTTCCGGTACGCGGCCATCGCCACGGCGTCGGCGCGATGCCGTTGCAGGCGGAAGTACGCGCTGACGCTGACCGTGATGCCGACCACGACGATCAGCACGATCAGGATGGCCACGAACGCTCCGGACATGTCGAGATTTCCTCCCCAGGGTCGACCGCTCGCGCCTGCGGGCGAGCGGTCAGTGGTCCTCTCCCTCGTCCGCGCGGAGCGCGGCGAGGACCGTGTCCACCGTCAAGTCCAGCTCGAACGGCACCAGCTCGAAGTACTTCATCGCCTTGCCGTCCGAGGAGAGTTCGAGCTTACCGGTGACCAAGCCCGCACCTTCCAGACGTTCCAGGTGCATGTAGAGCAGCGGGCGGGACAGCCGGAGCCTGCGGGCGAGTTCGCTCACGTGCACCCGCCCGTCCGACAACCCGGCGATGATCCGCAGCCGCTGGGTGTGCCCGATCGCGGAGAGCAGGGCCAGCAGTTCTTCGCTGTTCACGACCCCTCCTCCTCACTTTCGGACATCGATCCCGGCGACGCCAAGATACGTGATTCGCCGCATCCGCCCTGCGCGGCGGACGCGGTGCCCCGGCGCGTTCGCCGGGGCACCGCCCGGCCTCACCTCGCCGCGGCGGAGACCGCTTCCCGGTCCTGGTCGCGACCGCCGCGCGGCGACCGGATCCGGGCGGGCCACCAGGTGCGCTCGCCGAGCAGCACCATCAGCGAGGGCAGCACCAGCACGCGGATCACGAAGGCGTCCAGCAGGACGGCCACGGCCAGTCCGAGCCCGAGCTGCTTCATCTCCGGCAGGCCGGTGAACACGAAGCTCAGGAACACCGAGACCATCACGATCGCCGCGCTGGTGACGACCCCCGCGGAGGACGTGATCCCCTCGTGCACCGCCTTCGAGGTCGGCAGGCCGCGCCGCACCGCTTCCCTGATCCGGCTGACCACGAAGACGTGGTAGTCCATCGACAGTCCGAACAGGATCACGAACAGGAACAGCGGCACCCGCGAGACGATGAACCCGCCGGACTCGAAGCCCAGCAGCCCCTCCGCCCAGCTGCTCTGGAAGACCAGCACCAGCACGCCGAAGGTGGCGCCCGCGGACAGCAGGTTCAGCACGATCGACATCGCCGCCAGCACCGCCGAGCGGAACGAGATCAGCATCATCACGAAGGTCAGCAGCAGCACGAAGGCGACCACGCCGGGCAGCGTCTCGGACTGGTGCCCGGCGGTGTCGACGTTGCGGGCCACGCCGCCGCCGACGGCGAACTCGGTGCCCGGCACACCGCCGAGCTCGGCGGGGGCGAGTTCGCGCAGCCGCTGCAGCGAGTTCGCGGCCTCCGGGGAGTCCGTCGCGTACGGGATGCCGAGCTGCACGGTGTGCACGAGCCCGTCGGCGGAGGTGCGCACCTGGGCGTCGGTCGCGCGGGTGATCGCCGGGTCCTGCTGGGCCTGCTCGGCCAGCCGCCCCAGCGCCTGCCCGGCCGCCGCCGCGTGCGCGGGGTCGGAGCGGACGGCGACGAAGTTCGAGGCGCCCTCGGCCGGGAACTCCTGGACCAGGCGCTCGTTCACCTGGATCCCGGGGATGCCCTTGGGCAGCGTGTTGTTGCCCGGCAGGCCCAGCTGCATGGTCAGCGCCGGGGCGGCCAGCAGCAGCATCGCCAGCGCGGAGACCGCGAGGGTCACTCCGGGGCGCTGCATCGACGGGCGCAGCATCGCGGGCCAGAACTTGCCGGGGCCCTGCCGCTCGGCGAGCTTGCCGAAGAACGGCACCTTGGGGCGGTCGATGCGCGGTCCGAGCTTCGCCAGCACCGCGGGCAGCACGGTCAGCGAGCTGATCACCGCGACCAGCACCACCGCGATCGAACCCGTTGCCAGCGAAGCGAAAACGACGTCACCGGCCAGGTAGAGGCTGGCCATCGACACCATCACCGCGATGCCGGACACGACCACGGTGTGCCCGGAGGTCGCCGCCGCCACCTCGATCGCCGCGAAGTGCGAGAGCCTGCCGCCCGAGCGGGCCCGTTCCTCGCGCTCCCGCTTGATGTAGAACAACGAGTAGTCGACGCCGACGGCCATGCCGAGCAGCAGGATGATGTTCTTGACGGTCCCCACGTCGGGGATGAGGTGCGAGGTCAGCGCGGACAACGACATGGCCGTGACCACGCAGGACAGCGCCAGCAGCACCGGCACCCCGGCGCCGAGCAGCGAGCCGAACACCATCAGCAGGATGATCACCGTGACCGGCAGGGTGATCTTCTCGCCGAGCGCCAGGTCCTCGCCTAGCTGCTCGTCGATGCCCTGGTCGATGGAGACCTGGCCGGTCTGCTCGACCTTGAGGTCCGGGTGGGCCTGCTGCACGGCGGCGGTCTGCTCCAGCAGCGCGCCGACCTCGGGCAGGGCCTGCTTGTCGTCGCCGTGCATCCGCACCTGGACCAGCAGCGCGTCGCCGCTGGGGGCGGGGGCCGGTTCGCCGACCTCGGCGACCGCGGGCAGCGCCCGCATCCGGTCGGAGACCTCGCGCGCCGCCGCGCCGGCCTCGGGCGGGAGCCCGCCGGACGGCGAGGTGATCAGCACCTTCTCCACGACGGGGTCGGTCATGCCGCCCTCGGCCAGCAGCGCCTCGGCACGGCCGGCCTCGCCGATGCGGTAGTCGGCGCTGGTGGCGTCGACCGTTCCCGCGATGCCGCTGCCGACGACGCAGACGGCCACGAAGACCACCCAGCCGACGATCGCCTTCCACGGATGGGTGGCGCTCCATCGGGCCATCCGCACTGTCACGGATCGCTTCTGCACGTTGCTCAACTCCTATCCGGCGAGCTGCCGGAGCGGTCGCGTCATCACTCCGGTCGGGATGTTGCGCGGACACGTCTCCCCGCGCGTGCGCCGCGGTTCGGCGCATGCGGGGCGGATCTCGGTTCGGTTCTCGGAGAGGGGGTGCGCCGGGGGTCTGCCCCCGGCGCCGGATCAGTCGACGGCCGAGCGGGAGAGCGGCCCGGCCTCGTCGAGCGTCCGCTTGGCCGGGGCCAGCGGGTCGGTGTACGGGGCGAGCAGGGCGCGGGCGATCCCGGCGTGCAGCCGGGCCGCGCCGGTGACCACGTAGGACAGCGCGAGGCTGAGCACGAAGAACACCGCGGCGACGCCGAGCGCGGTCGGCAGGTCGCCGACCCAGATGCCGAATTCGCCGCCACCGAAGGAATTCCGCGGCTGCTCCAGGTAGCCGATCATCACGCCGTGGGCGGTGGTGCCGCCGTCGAAGTCCTGCGGGATCGACCAGAACCACAGCGGCACGGTGATCATGCCGACGAAGGCGAGCCACACCGCGAGCACCACGGTGTCCAGCACCAGCAGCGGAACGTAGAGCAGCACCAGGTAGACCAGGTCCCGCAGCGTCGCCGGGTCCGCCCAGCGGGTCTTGAGCTGGGCGAACAGCCCGCTGCCGACGACCTCCCGGTAGGCGGCCGGGATCGGCTCGGTGACCAGGGCCGCGCGGAAGCGCTCCACGTTGGCGCTGCCGCGCACCACGACCGCGGCGGCCACCAGCAGCGGGAGCCCGACCCAGACGATGCTCAGCACGCCCGCGGTGAGCACCACGGTCAGCGCGACGGAGAACAGCAGGGTGCCGGTGACGATGTAGGTGGCGAGGTATCCGGTCGCCGCCCAGGGGGCGGGTGAGAAGAACATCCGGAGGGGATTGCCGTGCGTCCGGTGCGCGCTGCCTGCGGCGGTCATTCGTAGCTCCTCAACAACTGCTCCACGGATTCCACCCGGGCGGAGAGCTCACCCAACCGGAACCGCAGCCCGGCCTGCTCCGCCACGGATCGTTCGACGAAGGTGCGGTAGTGGGCGTTGGCCACGGCGTCGACCCGGTGCGCTTGCAACCGGAAGTACGACACCAGGCTCACCGAGATTCCCCCCACGACCACCAGCACGATCAAGGCGCCGACCATACCGGGATCCCTTCTCTGTCCGGGGCTCTTTCCGCTGCGCTCCGCCCGGTGTTCACGTGCTCGGCGCCGGTCGTTCGACGGGCGCCACCGAGCGGGGCGCGGCGGTGCTCACCGGGACGAGGAGCGCTCCCGCAGTCCGTGCCGGTCGCACTCGTCCCGGGAAGTTTCGATCATCCCCAGTGCTTCATCTGTAAGAACAGACTGACACGTGACCTAGCCGCTGTCAAAGGCGGGTCTCCCCGACTCCCCCGGACCGCTCCTGATCAGGCCTTTTCCTTGCCGCGCAACGCGAAACGGCGCCCCGGCGGATACACCGCCAGGGCGCCGTCGGGCACCGGGATCACTTCGCCGAGCGCCCCACCAGGTCGAAGAACACGTCGTCCAGCGTCGGCCGGCGCAGCGCGAAGTCGCTGACCTCCACCCCCGCGGTCCGCAGCGCGCCCGCCGCCCGCTCCAGGCCCGCGACCCCGTCGCGCAGCCGCAGCCGGATCCGGCCGTCCGCGTCGTCGAGCAGCGGAGCCTCCACCGCCACCGGCCGCAGCACGGCCAGCGCTGCGTCCGCCCGCTCCGGCGCGGACACGACGACCTCCAGCCACTCGCCGCCGACCTTGCGCTTGAGCTCGTCGGGAGTGCCGTCGGCGACGACCTCACCGGCGGAGATCACCGCGATCCGGTCCGCGAGCTGATCCGCCTCCTCCAGGTACTGGGTGGTCAGCAGCACCGCGACCCCGTCGCGCACCAGCTCCCGCACCATCTCCCACAGCGTCGCCCGGCTGGCCGGGTCGAGGCCGGTGGTCGGTTCGTCCAGGAACAGCACCGCCGGATCACCGACCAGGCAGCTCGCCAGGTCCAGGCGGCGGCGCATCCCGCCGGAGTAGGTGCCCAGCGGGCGGTCGGCGGCCTCGGTCAGCTCGAACCGCTCCAGCAGCTCGGCGGCCCGCGCGCGGGCGCGACGGCGCCCCAGGTGCAGCAGCCTGCCGATCAGGACCAGGTTCTCCCTGCCGGTCAGCAGCTCGTCCACCGCCGCGTGCTGGCCGGCGAGCCCGATCCGCCTGCGCACCTCGTTCGGTTCCCTGGCGATGTCGTGGCCCGCGACGCGCGCCCGGCCGCCATCGGGTTCCAGCAGCGTCGCCAGCGTCCGCACCGCCGTGGTCTTGCCCGCGCCGTTCGGCCCGAGCAACCCCAGCACCGATCCGGGCGGCACCGCGAGGTCCACGCCGCGCAGCGCCTCGTGCCCCCGGTAGCGCTTGCGGAGGCCTTCGGCCTCGATCCCCATGTCCACGCGCACTCCCACGCGGTCGCCGCGCCACCGCGGTCCCGCTGTTCGAAGGACCGCCCGGGGTCACCGGGCGGAGGTACCCGCCTGCTCGCGGAGGCTCCGGGGCCGCAGGTCGGTCCAGTGCTCCGCGACGTAGTCCAGCGCGGCCTGCCTGCTCGCCCCGTCCAGCGCGACCCGCCAGCCGGCGGGCACCGCGGCGAAGGACGGCCACAGGCTGTGCTGCTCCTCGTCGTTGACCAGCACCGCGAACGTGCCGTCCTGGTCGTCGAAAGGGTTCGTCATCTCGAACGCTCCTCTGCTCGCTCCCGGCGACGGCTCCGCGCGCGGGCCGCCCTGCCATGCTCACCACCCGGGCTGACGCCCCGCTGACGAATCCCTGACGGGGTCCGCCGCGGGTGGCCGTCAGGCCGTGAACTCGACCGGGAGGCTGCTGAAGCCGTGGACGAAGTTGGAGTAGAGGCGCTTCGGTTCCCCGGCCACCTGAACGTCGGCGACGCGGTCGCGAAGGCCTTCCAGCATCGCGCCGACGTGCGCGCGCCCCAGGAACGCTCCGATGCAGAAGTGCGGGCCGAAGCCGAACGCGAGGTGCTTGTTGGACTCCCGCGCCAGGTCGAAGCGCTCCGGCTCGGTGTAGACGGCCTCGTCGAAGTTCGCCGAGGAGTTCCACAGCGTCACGACGTCGCCCGCCTCGACGATCTGGTCGCCGACGGGCACGTCCTGCAGCGCGCGGCGGCCGAAGTGCATCGCCGGGGTGGTCCAGCGCAGCACCTCCTCGGTCGCGCTCTCCACGTCGGCCTCCCCCGCCTTGAGCGCGCGCCACTGCTCGGGGAACTCCGAGAACGCCTTCACCGCGCCGATCGAGGACATCCGGCTGGACTCGTCGCCGCCGAGGATGAGGCTGTAGCAGTTGAAGACGATCTCGTCCTCGCTCAGCGGTTCTCCGTCGACGAGACCGGTGGCCAGCGCGCTGATCACGTCCTCGCCGGGCTTGCGGCGCCTGCGGCGCGCCAGGTCGGAGAAGTACATCAGGATCTCGTTGCGGGCCATCAGCTCGTCCTCGGCGGCCTCGTCCGAGCTGTGCCTGCTCAAGGTGAGGGTGTTCCACCGCACCAGCGGCGGCCGGTCGGCTTGCGGGATGTCCATCAGGTCGCCGATGGTGCCGATCGGCACGTGGTCGGCGACGTCGGTGGCGAAGTCGAAGCGGCCCAGTTCCAGCGCCTGGTCCAGCAGCGCGCGGGTGCGTTCGTGGATGCCGCCGACGACGTGCTTGAGCACCCGGGGCGAGAAGGACTCCAGCACCAGCTTGCGGATCGCCTTGTGCCGCGGGCCGTCGGTGACCGCCATCATCTTGCCCGCGGCGGAATCGTGGCCCTGCAGCAGCGTGGCCAGCACGTTGCCGCGCTCGGAGGTGAACCGCTTGTTGTCCCGGTAGACCGACATCAGGTCGGCGTGCCGGGTGACCGCCCAGAACCCGGGCGCCCCGCCGATCGCGCGGTGCCGGTGCACCGGCCGCTCGGCGCGGAACCGCCGCCACATGTCGATCGGATCCAGGTCCAGGAACGTCTGCGGATCGGTCAGGTCGATCTCGGTCAGATCCGCGGGAATCGGATTC
This sequence comes from Saccharopolyspora sp. NPDC002578, assembly GCF_053592695.1. Classification (NCBI taxonomy): domain Bacteria; kingdom Bacillati; phylum Actinomycetota; class Actinomycetes; order Pseudonocardiales; family Pseudonocardiaceae; genus Saccharopolyspora; species Saccharopolyspora sp. NPDC002578. Next base: position 25,054 of record NZ_JBSFWJ010000051.1, read on the forward strand.
ATCGGCGCACTGCCCGTCCTTCAACTCGTCGAGTCATGTCCACTCTTCCCATTCCGGTCGACAGCGGGTTCTCGGCGCCCGCGATCTCGCCCTCGTCCTGTCAGCGGCGAAGCCGCTGAGCAGCGACCACCAGAGCAAGAAGACCACCCGCGGGTTCTCAGCCGCCTTCTCGCGAGGACAGCTTTTTCCCTCGTGGCGGAGCCATTGGGGAAAAAGATCCCGCAGCGAGAAGGCGGCTGAGGTTCCGCCACCTGACCACGTCAGCAACCGGCCAACAGCCCATCAAGAAGCATCGCGATAGCGGCGCAGGCTGATCCAGGTGGTCGCTGCGAACAGGGCTGCCAGGGTCACCAGCACCACGATTCCCGGGTGCTCGGAGGGAAATCCGGTGCCGGTGGTGACCGGATTGCCCCACAGCTGCCTGCACGCGGTGGCGACGGCGCTGATCGGGTTCCACGCGGCCACCGGCACCAGCCAGCCCGGCAGGTTCTGCTCGGACAGGAAGGCGTTGGACAGGAACGGGAACACCACGGCGATCAGCGGTGCGAGCGAGTCGATGGACTCCAGGCTGTGCAGCACCATGCCCAGCAGCACGCCGACCCAGAGCATCACGTAGAGGAACGCCGCCAGCAGCCCGAATCCGGCGAGCACCTGCAGCGGTCCGGCGTGCGGGCGCCAGCCCAGCAGCAGGCCCACCGCGGTGACGACCACCAGACCGACCAGCCCCACCAGGAAGTCCGCGCAGGTGTGTCCGAACAGGACGGACGCGCGGGAGATCGGCAGCGAGCGGAACCGGTCGATCAGCCCGCCCTGCCGGTCCGAGGCGACCGCGATCGCGGTCGGCCCCACCCCCGCCAGACCGACCTGCAGCGCGGCTCCCGCGAACAGGTACTCCTGGTAGTCGCCGCCGCCCGGGATGGTGATCGAGCTCTGGAACAGGTAGCCCAGCACCAGGATCGACACCAGCGGGTTCAGCGTGATCCCGATGAACCGGCCGGGGGCTCGGCGCAGGTGGCGCAGCCTCCGGCCGGCCACCGCGGCCACTTCGATGAGCACGGCACCGGGTCCGCCCGGCACCGCGATGCCGGCTGTTGCGCTCACGATCGTTCCCCTCCCGACTGCGACCGGTCCACCCGGTCGAGCTCGGCGGCCACCACGACACCGATCCGGGCCAGCGGTTCCGCGTCCATCATGTCGTCGTGCCCGCAGTCGATCCGGTGCGCGCGCACGGCACCGTCCACGTGCGGCGCCCATCGCAGGGCCTTCGCCTCGATCTCCTGCTCGGAGAGCCCGCCGGTGGCGGTGAACAGCAGCATCGAGCCGCGCAGCACTCCGGGCCGGTGGCGCACCGACATCCGCGAGTGGGCGCGCATCACCCGCAGCATCGCCAGCACCCGGTCGCGGCCCATCTCGGCGAGCGGGTTGCCGTCCTGCTCCAGGGTGTCGGCGATGCGGTCGTCGGTGAGCCGGTCGCCGGTGAGCTCGGCCCGCTCGTGCCCGATCAGCTCCCAGACCCAGCCGAGCATCGCCTGCTCGTCGTCGTCGCCCTCGTCGGGTTCCGGCGGGTAGGCGTCGAGGTCGGCGACCACGCCGACTTCGGCGCCGTCGGCCTGCAGCCGCACCGCGATCTCGTGCGCGAGCACGCCGCCGAAGGACCAGCCGAGCAGGTGGTACGGGCCGTCCGGGTGGATGTCCCGGATCCGGCGGGCGTAGTCGGCGGCCAGTTCGGGCAGCGTCTCCGGGATCTCGGCGAGCTCGGTGATCCCCGGCGCTTGCAGGCCGTAGATCGGGCGGTCGCCCAGGTGCGCGGTCAGGCCCACGTACGGGAGGCTGAATCCGACCCCGCTGTGCAGGCAGAACACCGGCGTGAGCGGGCGGTCCGGGCGCATCGCGAGCACGGTGCCGAACGGGTCGGTGCCTTCGGTGTCGCGGACCTCGTCGAAGACCCGGCCCATCGCCTCGACCGCGTCCTCGCCCGCTTCCTGCTCGCGCTGCCGCGCGATGAGGGCGAGCGCGGCGACGTTCTGGTGCACGAACAGGTCGGCCACCACCAGCGGGATTCCGGCCGCGCGGGCGCGGCTGACCACCTGGATCGAGGTGATGCTGTCGCCGCCGACGGCGAAGAAGTTCTCCTCCGCGCCGACTCCGGGCAGCCCGAGCACGTCGGCGAGGATGCCGCACAGCGCTTCCTCCACCGGGCCGCTCGGTTCTCTGCCGCGGGCCTCGCCGGTGATCTCGGGGGCGGGCAGCGCGGCGCGGTCGACCTTGCCGTGCGCGGTGGTCGGCATCGCCGCGAGCACTGCCCACGCCGACGGCACCATGTACTCGGGGAGCACGCGGGCGAGCCGGTCGCGGACCTGCTCGACCTCGACGCCGTCCGCGTCGGCGGCGACCAGGTAGCCGACGAGCCGCTTGTGCCCGCCGGGGTCGACGACCACGTCCACCACGGCGTCGCCGACCCGGTCCAGGTCGCGCAGGGCGACCTCGATCTCGCCGAGCTCGATGCGGTGGCCGCGGATCTTCACCTGGAAGTCCCGCCGTTCCAGGAACTCCAGCTGCCCGTCGGGCCGCTGCAGCACCCGGTCGCCGGTGCGGTACATCCGCGATCCGTCGGCCGCGAACGGGTCGGGCAGGAAGGTCTGCGCGGTCTTGGCCGGGTCGTCCAGGTAGCCGCGGCCGACTCCGGTGCCGCCGACGTAGAGCTCCCCGACGATCCCGGCGGGCACCGGCCGCAGGTGGTCGTCGAGCACGTGCAGCCGGGTGTTGCGCACCGGCCGGCCGATCGGGGCGCGGCTGCCGCCGATCACGTCGGAGGCGGTGAGCACCGCGTGCGTGACGTCGTCGGAGCACTCGGTGGGCCCGTAGGCGTTGAGCAGCGGGATCTCCGGGAAGCGGGCGAACCAGCGGGCGCACAGGTCCGGTGGCAGCGCTTCGCCGGTGACGACGAGCCAGCGCAGCCCCGCCAGGTCCGGTGCCGTCCCGGTGTCCCAGGAGTCGAGGGCGGCCCGCAGCAGCGTGGGCACCACCTCCAGCACGCTCACGCCGTCGGAGCCGATCAGCGCGAACAGCGCGTCCGGGTTCGCGGCGACCTCGCGGGCAACGACCCGGGTCCGGGCGCCGGTGAGCAGGCCCGCGAGCATCTGCCACACCGCGATGTCGAAGGTCACCGGCGCGTTGTGCACCAGCACGTCGCCCTCCACCAGCGCCAGGTCCTCCACCTTCGCCAGCAGGTGGTTGACCATGCCGCGCCGGTGCACCATCGCGCCCTTCGGACGACCCGTCGAACCCGATGTGAAGATCACGTAGCCGAGGTCCGGATCGGAGCCCAGCGGTGGGGCGAGCTCCGCGTCCTCCACGCCGTCGAGCACCACCACCTCGACCGCCGTGCCGGAGTCCGCGACGACCTCCCCGGCGAGCTCCGCGTGCGCCGCGTCCGCCACCACGTGCCGGGCGCCGCTGTCGGTGAGCAGCGCGGCGAGGCGCGGACGCGGGGCGTGCACGTCGAGCGGGACGAACGCGCCACCGGCGCCGAGCACGCCCAGCACGCTGGTGACGAAACCGGCTCCGGGCGCGGCCAGCACGCCGACCGGGCCCGCGCCCGGCAATCGCCGGGACAGCGCGCTCGCCCGCGCGACCAGCGCCGCGTAGCTCACCTCGCCGGTGTCGTCGGCGACGGCGATCGCGTCCGGGGTGCGGGCGGCGCGCTCGCGCACCCGCTCCACCACGCCGTCCGCGGCGTCGGCGACGACCGCTCCGGTGCCGGTGCCGCGCAGCTCCGCTTCCTCGCCGGGCAGCAGCACGTCCAGCTCGCTGAGCCGCCGGTACGGGTCCTCGGCGATCGCGGCGAGCACCCGCAGGAACCGCTGCGCCAGCGCGGCCACCGTCTCCCGACGGAACAGGTCGGTGCTGTACTCCAGCGCGCCCCGCACGCGGTCCGGCGCGCCGCCCGCGTGCAGCTCGTCGAGCTGCACCGTGAGGTCGAACTTGGCGCGCGGCGAGACCACCGGCTGCACCCGCGCGTCCAGGCCCGGCAGCGCGGCCGGCTCGTCCTGGTCGTTCTGCAGCACCAGCATCACCTGGAACAGCGGGTGCCGGGACAGCGAGCGGCGCGGGTTCAACGCCTCCACGACCTGCTCGAACGGCACCTCCTGGTGGGCGTAGGCGCCGAGGTCGGCCTCCCGCACCCGGTGCAGCAGCTCGCCGAACTCCGGGTCCCCGGAGGTGTCGGTGCGCAGCACGATGGTGTTGACGAAGAAGCCCACCAGGTCGTCGGTGGCCTCGTCGGTGCGGCCCGCGATCGGGCTGCCCACCGGGATGTCCGTCCCGGCGCCGAGCTTGGTCAGCAGCACCGCCAGCGCGGCCTGGAACACCATGAACGCGGTGACCCCGGTTTCCCGCGCGACCGCCAGCAGCCCCCCGTACAGCTCGGGTTCCACGACGAACTCGACCTCGTCGCCGTGGTTGCCGCCGACGGCGGGACGCGGGAAGTCGGTGGGCAGCGCCAGTTCCTCGGGCAGCCCGGCGAGCGCACGGGTCCAGTGCTCCAGCTGCCGTGCGAGCGCGCTGTCCGGGTCGTCCGGGGCGCCCAGCACGTCGCGCTGCCAGACCGCGTAGTCGGTGTACTGCACCGGGAGCGGTGTCCAGCGCGGCGCCTTCCCCGCGCAGCGCGCCCGGTAGGCCGACGTGAGGTCGCGGGTCAGCGGCGCGATGGACCAGCCGTCGAACGCGGTGTGGTGCAGCACCAGCAGCAGCACGTGCTCGCGGGCGTCGAGCCGGAACACCTGGGCGCGCAGCGGCGCTTCGGCGCTCAGGTCGAAGCCGCGGTCGGCCTCCGCGGTCAGCCGCGCACCCAGCTCGGCCTCGTCGAGGTCGCGCACCGGCAGGTCCGGTCGTGCGACGGCCGCGGGCAGCACCCGCTGGTGCGGCAGGCCGTCGTCGTCCGGGATGACGGTGCGCAGGCTCTCGTGCCGGTCGACGAGGTCGCCGAGCGCCGCGCGCATCGCCGCCACGTCGAGCTCCCCGGTCAGCCGCAGCGCGAGCGGCACGGTGTAGGTGCCGGTGCTCGCCGCTTCCAGCCGGTTGAGGAACCAGAGCCTGCGCTGCGCGTAGGACAGCGGGAGCCGGCCCGAGCGGTCGGCCGGTTCCAGCGACCGCCGCGCGCGCTCGGCCCCGCCGACCCGCTCGGCGAGCGCGGCGACGGTGCGCGCCTCGAACAGGTCCTTGATCGGCAGCTCCACGTTCAGCGCCGAGCGCGCCCGGCCCACCACGCGGGTCGCCAGCAGCGAATGCCCGCCTGCGGCGAAGAAGTCGTCGTCGATGCTCACCTGCGGGACGCCGAGCACGTCGGCGAAGACGTGGCAGAGGATCTCCTCCACCGGGGTGCGCGGTGCGCGGCCCGCCTGCGGCGCGGACTCGGGTTCCGGCAGCGCGGCCCGGTCGACCTTGCCCTGCGAGGTCAGCGGGAAGGAGCCGAGCGCCACCAGCGCGGCCGGGACCATGTAGTCCGGCAGCGAGTCGGCGAGGTGCTCGCGCAGGCCGCGCGGGAGCACGCCGTCGCCGCCGGCGGTGACGGCGTAGCCGATGAGCCGCTTGTCGCCCGAGTCGTCTTCGCGGACCACGACCACGGCCTGCTCCACCTCGGGGTGCGCCCCGAGCACCGATTCGACTTCGCCGAGTTCGATGCGGAATCCGCGCAGCTGCACCTGGTCGTCGGAGCGGCCCGCGTAGTCCAGCTGCCCGTCCGGGCGCCATCGCCCGAGGTCGCCGGTGCGGTACATCCGTTCGCCACCGTCCCGGAACGGGTCGGCCACGAACCGCTCGGCGGTGAGGCCCGGCCGGTCCAGGTAGCCGCGGGCGAGCCCGCCGCTGAGGTAGATCTCGCCGACGGCGCCGACCGGAACGGGCCGCAGCGCCGCGTCGAGCACGTGCACCTGGTGCGCGGTGGTGGGTTCGCCGATCGGCGGGCGCTGGTCGCCTGAGAGCGGTCCGCTGATCGTGGCGCCGACCACGGCCTCGGTGGGCCCGTAGCCGTTGAACAGCCGGACCCGGTCGGCCCAGCGGGCCACCACTTCGGCGGAGCAGGCCTCGCCCGCGACCACCACGGTGAGCCCGGCGGGCAGTGCGCTGCCCGCGGGCAGCGAGGCGGCGACCACCGGCGGGATGCCGAGGTGCGTGATGCCCGCGGCGGAGATCAGGTCCACCAGCGGCTCGCCCGGCATCCGGGTCTCGTCGTCGGTGAGCACCAGGGTGCCGCCGCGCAGCAGCGCGAGGCCGATCTCCCACACGGAGGCGTCGAAGCTGAACGAGGCGAACAGCAGCATCCGGCTGTCGCGGTCCAGGCCGAACCGCTCGCCGTGGCTGGCGATCATCGCGCACAGCGACCCGTGCGGGACCACGACGCCCTTGGGGCGGCCGGTGGAGCCGGAGGTGTAGATGACGTAGGCCGGGTGCTCGGGCAGCAGCGGCCGGGCCCGCTCCGCGTCGGTCACCGGGGCGTCGTCGAACGCGGCGAGCTCGTCCCGCACGCCGTCCAGCGCCACCACCGGAACGTCCACATCGGACAGCCCGGCGAGGGTGCCGCCGGTGCCCAGCACGAGCGCGGGGCGGGCGTCGGCGAGCATGTGCTCGATGCGCTCGGCGGGCAGCTTCGGGTCCACCGGCAGGTAGGCCGCGCCGCTGGCCAGCACGCCGGCCACCGCCTCCACCATCAGGTGCGAGCGCGGCAGCACCAGCGCGACCAGGCCTTCCGGCTCGGCGCCGCGCGCGATGAGCCAGCGGGCCAGCCGGTTCGCGCGCCCGGCCAGCTCGCCGTAGCTGCGGGAGTCCGCGCCGAACACCACGGCCTCGTGCTCCGGGCGCGCGCGGGCCTGCTCGGCCAGCAGGTCCGGGGCGACCGCGCGCGGGGCCTCGGTGATGGTGCCACCGAAGCGCTCGACCTCCAGCCGCTGCTGCGGGGTGAGCGACTCCAGCGCTCCCACCCGCACGTCGGGCTCGGCGAGCACGGCGCGCAGCAGCCGCACGAAGCGGTCCACGATCCCGGCGGCGGTGGCGGCGTCCAGCAGCGCGGGCTGGAACTGCGCCTCCAGCCGCATCGGTTCGCCGGGGTAGACGCCCAGCGCGAGCGGGTATTCGGCGACGACCCTGGCGAGGCCGCCGAGGGCCCGCACGCCGGGGACGATGCCGCTGAGCTCGCGGGCGTCGGACATCGGGTAGTTGTGGAAGCTCAGCACCGTGTCGAACAGGGCGGCGCTCGTGCCCGCGGTCCGCTGCACCTCGGGCAGGCCCAGGTGCCGGTGCGGGTCCAGCGCGAACTGCTGCTCCTGGAGCTCGGCGAGCAGCGCGGCGACCGGGCGGCCCGGCGTGGCGTCGACCCGGACGGGCAGCGTGGTCAGGAACGAGCCCAGCACCGCCTCCACGCCGGGCAGCTCCGCCGGGCGGCCGGAGTGCACCGCGCCGAACACGACGTCGCGGCGGCCGGTGAGCTGACCCAGCAGGATCGCCCACACGCCCTGGACCACGGTGTTCGGCGTGAGCCGGTGGGCGCGGGCGAACTCGTCGAGCCGCCCGGTGAGCCCGTCCGGCAGGTCCACCACCAGCGCCTCGGGCAGTTCCGGGGCGTGCCCGGCCGCGCCGGGGGCCAGCAGCGTCGGCTCGTCCGCGGTGCCCAGCGCCGCGCTCCACGCCTCCCGGGCGGCCTCGACGTCCTGGCGGGCCAGCCATTCCAGGTAGCCGGAGTAGCGCGCCACCTCGGGCAGCGCGCCCGCGTCCCCGCCGTTGGCGGTGAGCTCGAACAGCTCCCGGCCGAAGATCGGGTTGGACCAGCCGTCCAGCACCACGTGGTGCACCGTCCACATGAGACGGAAGCGGTCGGGCCCGGTGCGCACCACACCTAGGCGCACCAGCGGCGGCCGGGCGAGGTCGAAGCGGCGGGCCCACTCCTGCTCGGTGAGCCGTTCCAGTTCAGCGGCGCGCTCGTCCGCGGGCAGGTGCGACAGGTCGGTCTCCTGCCAGGGCAGCTCGACCTCCGGCAGCACCACCTGCACCGGCTCGCCGGAGCGGAGGTGGCGGAAACCGGAGCGCAGCGCGGGATGCCTGCGCAGCAGGGCCTGCCCGGCGGCGCGGACGGCGTCGGTGTCCAGCGGACCTTCCAGGTCCACGGTCACCTGGAGCGTGTAGACGTCCAGGCCGTCCTGGTCCCGCTCGGCCTGCAGCAGCAGCCCCTTCTGCAGCGGGGTCGGCGGCAGCAGGTCCTCGATCGGGCCGAGCTCGCGCTCCAGACCGGTGATCTCCTGCTGCGGCAACGCCAGCAGCGGGAAGTCCGAGGGCGTGCGACCGCCGGCGCCGGGGGTGGCGGCGTGGCGGGCCAGCGCCTCCAGCGCCCGCAACCAGCCCTCGGTGAGTTCGCGAGCGTCCTGTTCGGACAGCAGCTCGCCCGCCCAGGTGCAGTCCACCACCAGGTGCGGCCCGTCGGCGCGGTCCTCCGTGAGCGAGGCGAACTCCACCGCGTAGCGCAGCGGCATGTCCGGGTGCTCGCCCACGCCGACGGCCTCCCCGCCGCCGGTGAACGACCACTCCGCCTCCTCGTCCACGCCGAAGCGGCCGAGGTAGTTGAAGCCGATCTCGGGCCGCCCGGCGGCGGCGAGCGCGGCGCGGGTCTGCGGGTTGACGTAGCGCAGCAGGCCGTAGCCCAGCCCGTCGTCCGGCAGCGCGCGCAGTTGCTCCTTCACCGGCTTGAACGCCTCGGCGATCGCCGGTCCACCGGCGAAGACCTCCGCCGCGTCGAGCTCGCCGGGGTCCAGCCGCACCGGGAACGCGGAGGCGAACCAGCCCACCGTCCGGCTCGGGTCCAGGTCCTCGGACAGACCGGTGCGGCCGTGGCCCTCCAGCTCGATCCGGGAGGCGGTGCCCGCGAGCCCGCGCCGGTGGCGCCGGTCGGCCAGCGCGATCGCGAGCCCGGTCAGCAGCACCGGGTTGATCTCGGCGTGGAACGCGGCGGGCACCTCGGTGAGCAGCGCGCCGGTGGTCTCCGCCGACAGCTCCACCCGCAGCGAGCGGGCGGTGCCGCGCACGTCGCGGGCCGGGTCCAGCGGGCGATCCCCCAGCGGACCGCAGTCGCGCAGCTGCTCGGTCCACACCGGCAGCTCCCGCATCCGCGCCGTGGAACGGGCCTGCTCCCCGAGGACCTGCGCCCAGCGGCGCAGCGAGGTGCCCACCGCGCCCAGCTCCACGGGATCGCCGGAGTCCACCGCCCGCCAGGCGGCGGCCAGGTCCGGCACCAGCACCCGCCAGGACACCCCGTCCACGGCGAGGTGGTGCACCACCAGCACCAGCCGGTCGCGGCGGCCCGCACCGGTGCGCACCAGGACCGCGCGCAGCACCTTCCCGTCCTGCGGGGCGAGCTCGGCGCGGGCCTCGCGGACCAGCCGGGCGCACTCGGCGTCCGCGTCCCCGGCGGCGTCGGCGGTGCGCAGCAGCTCGGCCGCGTCGACCGAGCCGGCGGGCGCGGTCTCCAGCGCCCAGAAGCCCTCGGCGGGCACGTGCAGCACCAGGCGCAGCGCGTCGTGGTGGTCGAGCACGGCCTGCAGCGCGGGGACCAGCGAGTCGGCGGTCACCCCGTCCGGCAGCGCGAGCACCACGTGCTGGCTGAACTCGCGGACCTGCTCGGTGCGGGTGCCCGCGTCCTCGCGCAGCTGCTCGGCGATCGGGGTCAGCTCGACCGCGCCGACGCCGTCGGCCGCGCTCGGCAGCGCGCGGGCGCCGATCGGCTGCACGACCTTCGCCAGCTCGGCGACCGTCTTGCAGCGGAAGATCTCGCGCGGGGTGAGCGCCAGTCCGGCGCCGCGGGCGCGGGCGACCACCTGGATGGAGCTGATGCTGTCGCCGCCGATGGCGAAGAAGTTGTCGTCCACGTCCACCGAGGGCAGGCCCAGCACCTCGGCGAGCACGGTGCACAGCACCTCCTCCTGCGGCGTCCGCGAGCGGGTGGCCGAGGCGGCGGTGAGTTCCGGCTTGGGCAGCGCTGTGCGATCCACTTTTCCATTCCCCGTCAACGGCAACCGGTCCAAGGTCATCGCCACCGCCGGGACCATGTACGACGGCAGCGCGGCGCCGAGATCCGCGCGCACCCGCGCGGTGTCCAGCGGCGTTCCCGGCTCGGTCGGCACCAGGTGGGCGACGAGCCGCTTGTGCCCGGCCTGGTCCGGCACCACCGCGACGGCGGCGTCGGCCACGCCTTCGACCTGGCGCAGGGCGACTTCGATCTCGCCGAGCTCGATGCGGTGGCCGCGGATCTTCACCTGGAAGTCGCGGCGCTCCAGGAACTCCAGCTGCCCGTCGGGGCGCAGCACCACGCGGTCCCCGGTGCGGTACATCCGGGAGCCGTCGGCGGCGAACGGGTCCGGCAGGAACGCGAGCGCCGTCTTCGCCGGATCACCGAGGTAACCGCGGCCGACGCCGGTGCCACCGACGTAGAGCTCCCCCGGCACGCCCTCCGGCACCGGGCGCAGCTGGTCGCCGAGCACGTAGAGGCTGGTGCGGCGCACCGGACGCCCGATCGGCACCCGCACGCCGAACTCCTGCTCCCCGGCGGCGAACCTGCCGTGGGTGACGTCGTCGGAGCACTCGGTGGGCCCGTAGGCGTTCACCAGCGGGATGCCCGGGAACCGGGCGAACCAGCGGGTGCACAGGTCCGGCGGCAGCGGTTCGCCGGTGACGACCAGCAGGCGCAGCGCGCTCAGCGCGGGCACCGCGAGCCCGGCGTCCCAGCCGTCCAGCGCGGCCCGCAGCAGCGAGGGCACCACCTCCAGCACCGTCACGGATTCCGCCGCCGCCAGCGGGAACAGCGAGTCCGGGTCGGCGGCCACGTCCCGCCGCACCACCCGGACCCGAGCGCCGGTGAGCAGGCCCGCGAGCATTTGCCACACCGCGATGTCGAAGGTCACCGGCGCGTTGTGCACGAGCACATCGCCCTCGACCAAGGACAGGTCCTCCACCTTCGCGAGCAGGTGGTTGGTCATGCCGCGGCGGTGCACCATCGCGCCCTTCGGGCGACCGGTGGAGCCCGACGTGAAGATCACGTACCCGAGGTCGTCGTCCGCGCCCGCCACGGGCAGCAGCTCCGCGTCGGCGGCGCCGTCCAGCACCAGCACGTCCGCCGAGCCGGCCACCTCGGCGGCGAGCTCGCGGTGCGCGGCATCGGTGATCAGGCAGGCGCAGCCCGCGTCCGCGATCAGCCCCGCGGTGCGCCCCGCGGGCGCGTGCACGTCCAGCGGCAGGAACGCCGCGCCCGAACCGAGCACGCCCAGCACCGCCGTGACGAACCCGGTGCCCGGCGCGGCCAGCACCCCGACCACGCCCGACGGCACCCGGCGGGAGACTGCGCTCGCCCGAGCCACCAGCTCCGCGTAGCTCACCTCGCCCGCGTCGTCGGCGACCGCGACCGCGTCCGGGGTGCGCGCGGCGCGCTCGCGCACCCGGACGACGACGTCCACCGGGTCCACCGGTCCGTCCGGCCCGGTGCCGGCGCGCAGCAGCCGCTGCCGCTCGTGCTCGCCGACCAGCTCCAGCTGCGCGAGCCTGCCACCCGGGTCCAGCTCGGCGAACCGGCGCAGGAACGCGCAGAACCGGGCCGAGTGCTCCCGGGTCTCCTGCTCGGAGTACCGGGCGCGGTTCGCGCTCAGGTGCACCTCCACCCCGCCGTCGGGGGCGTCGACGACGGTGACCTCCACGTCGTCGACGAGCCCGGTGGACAGGTTGTGCACGACGACCTCGCAGTCGCCGAGGCTCGGCCGGGTCTCCTGCGGCAGCACGTTCACGAACGGGCCGAACGGCCGGTTGTCGTCGCTGGCCAGGCCCATGCCCTGCCGGATGCGGCTGACCCGGTGCCGCTGGTGCTTGATCGCCCCGGCGAGCTCGCCGGAGAGCTGCTTGAGCAGTTCCGCGCGGGACATCTCGGGGTGCACCCGCAGCCGCAGCGGCACGTAGTTGTTCACCATGCCGGGGATCGCGCGCATCCGGCGGTTCACCCGCGCGGTCACCGGCATCGACAGCAGCACGTCCGGGCCGCCGGTCATCCGCTGGGTGTAGAGGCCGAAAGCGGCCAGCAGCACGGTCGGCACGGTCACCTTCGCCTCGCGCGCGGCGGCCCGCACCCGTTCCAGCACGCGGTGGCCCACCACCTCGGTGGCGCGGTGGAAGCGCTGCGCGGGCGCGGCGTCCGTGCGGGAGAGCGTGACCAGGTCGGGAGTCCGCGGGAAGCGCTTCGCCCAGAACTCGCGGTCCCGGCCGGCCTGCCCGGACACCGCGTAGGAGGCCTCGGCGTCGATCAGCTCGCGCAGCGGCGGCAGCGCACCGTCCACAGCGGACTCACCGGTGCGCAGCGCGTCGTAGAGCTCGCCCAGCCTGCGCCAGAACACCACCTGGCTGAACCCGTCGCACAGCAGGTGGTGGATGCACATCGAGAAGAACACCCGATCCGGCCCGACCCGCACCAGGGCCAGCCGGAACAGCGGGAACTCGGTGAGCGCGAAGGGACGGCCCAGCTCCTCGGTGATCCAGTCCCGCGCGGCGGCGGCCGGGTCGGTCTCGCCGCTGAAGTCGCGCAGCTGCAGCGGCGGCTCGGGCAGCGGTTCCACGCACTGCCGGGGTTCGCCGTCGACCTCGGTGAAGCGGCAGCGCATGCACTCGGCTTCGGCCACCAGCCCGGCGACCGCGCGGGTGAACAGCTCCACGTCCAACGGCCCGGAGATGTCCAGGTACCCGGCGGTGTTGTAAGCGGCGCTCCCGCCGGAGTTGCACGCGGCGCTCCCGCCGGAGTCGCTCCCGCCGGACTCGCCCGGGGCGCTCGCCGCCGCCACCTCGTCGAACCAGATGTCGCGCTGTCCCGCCGAAAGCGGCAGGCTCGGTGTCTCGACCGCCGTCATCGCACTCTCCTCGAAGACCTCACGCCCCGGTCACCCCTCCGCCGAGATCGGCCGAGGCGATCGCGTCCGCGCCGTAGATGTCGCTGACCCACTGCTCGTTGTGCACCGTGTCCAGGTACCGCTCCCCCAGGTCCGGGGCGAGCGCCACGGCGGTCGTCTCCGGCCCGGCGCCGTTGCGCTCCAGCCAGCGGGCCGCGCCGCACACCACGGTTCCGGTGGAGCCGCCGAACACGAATCCGTCGGCCACCAGCCGCCGCGCCGTGCGCACCGTGTCCACCTCCGCCACGTGCACCACGTCGTCCACGAAGGACTCGTCGAGCAGCTGCGGGCGGACCCCGGTGCCCAGCCCGGGGATCATGCGCGGCGCGGGCGGGGTGCCGAAGGTGACCGAACCTTCCGAGTCGATCGCCACCACCCGCACCGCGGGCCGCACCTCGCGCAGGTAGCGCGCGCAGCCCATCAACGTCCCGGTGGTGCCGGCGCCGACGAACAGCACGTCCAGGTCGGGGAAGTCGCGCAGCACCTCGGGACCGGTCGCGCGGTAGTGCGCGAGCCAGTTCGCCGGGTTCGCGTACTGGTTGAGCCAGACGCTGCCCTCGTTCTCCGCGCAGATCCGCTTCACCCGACGCAGCCGCGCGCCGAGCAGACCGCCCTCCGCGTCCGGTTCGCCGATCACCTGCACCTCGGCGCCCAGCGACTGCATCAGCTGCCGGGCGCCCAGGTTGCAGCGCGCGTCGGTGACGCAGACGAACCGGTAGCCGCGGCTGGCGGCGACCACGCTCAGCGCGACGCCGAGGTTCCCGGACGAGCTCTCGACCAGCATCGTCCCGGGGGTCAGCTGCCCCGCTCGTTCGGCCGCGGCGATCATCTCGGCGGCCGCCTTCAGCTTGATGGAACCGGCGAAGTTGAACCCCTCGCACTTGAGGAACAACCTGTGGCCGGTCGCCCGCAGCAGGTCCACGTAGAGGTCGTCCACGTTGAACTCGTGCGGTCTCGTGATGACAGGCACGCGACGTCTCCCGCCCACGCCGAGCCGAGGCTCAGCGCTTCCCGTAGCGATCCAGCTCGTAGAAGAAGTCCTCGACCACCCGCAACTCGCCGCCGCGGGCCAGCTCGTCGTGGACGTACTTGCCCACCGCGAGGTCCAGCACGCCCAGCCCGAACGGCGAGAACACCACCGGCCGCTCGGCGTCCAGCCGGACGCGGCCGTCCATCACCTCGGCGAGGGTGCCGTCGAGGAAGTCGCGCCCGCCGGTGCGCTGCTCGGCCAGGTGCACCGAGGTGTTCGCCTTGAGGCAGTGCTCCACGTCGTCCACCACGTTCTGCGCGGCCAGCACCACTTCCGGCGACAGGTCGCGCAGCGACACGTGCAGCACCAGCGGCGCGTGCTCGAACCAGGCGGGCTCGGACACGTGCGGGGTCCCGGCGACGGTGGCGAACACGACGAGGTCGCTGGCGCGCACCAGGTCCTCGCAGCCGCCGTGCACCTTGACCCGGCCCGCGGAACCGGTGGTCTCCAGGTAGGACCGGAACCCCTCGGCGTGCTCGGCGTCGAGGTCGTGCACCCCGACCTCGTCGAAGTCCCATCCCGAGCCGAGCAGGTAGGTGTGGATGTAGCGGGCGATCAGGCCGGTGCCCACGAACCCGACCCGGCGCGGCCTGCGGCCCTGCGCGCTGAGCCGGTCGGCGGCCAGCGCCGCCGAGGCCGCGGTGCGCACGGCGCTGATGATGGAGCTCTCCAGGCACGCCAGCGGATATCCGGTGGCCGGATCGTTGAGCACCAGCACCGCCGAGGCGCGCGGCAGCCCGGAGTCGATGTTGCGCGGGAAGCTGGAGATCCACTTGATGCCGTCCACCGCGACGGCTCCGCCGACCGAGGCCGGCAGCGCGATGATCCGCGACTCCGGCCGGTCCGGGAAGCGCAGGAAGTAGGACGGCGGGTTCACCGTGTCCCCGGCGCCGTGCAGCCGGTAGGTGTCGGCGACCAGGTCCACCAGCTCGCGCTCCCGGCCGCTGAGCACCTCGTGCACCTGCGCGCCGGGCACCACCGCGAACGTCGGTCTCTCGGGCATGGGGTCTCCGTTGCTGCTCGGGCGGCCCGGCTGGGCCGGCGTGGCTGCGGGCGGCCTCGCGGCGCGCTCCGCCGGTGCCGGGGATCTCCCGCTGCGACGCGGAATTCCGGTCTCGCGACCGCCGTCCCGCACCGGCTCTCCCGATGCTGCTCCTGCCCGCTGACACCAGGCTGACTTCGAGCTGACGAGCCCCCGCGGTTCCAGGGCCGCCGCACGGGAAAGCACGGCCGCGCCCGCTACGCGGAACGCCGGGTGCCGTCGACCTTCCCCGAGACGAGTCCTTGGGCGAGGTTGAGCTGCTGCACGTGGGTGGTGCCCTCGATGAACTCCAGGGACTTCGCGTCCCGCACCAGCTTGTCCAGCAGCGGGTGCTCCAGCCGGGCCGCGGGGCCGAAGAACTCGCAGGCCAGCAGCGCGGCCTCCTCGGCGAGGTTCCCGGCGCGCAGCTTCGCGGCCGAGGCGAGGTGCCCGTCGGAGGTGCGCGCGTCCACCGCCTCGGCCGCCCGCTCGGTCAGCGCGCGGGCGCCGTCGATGCGCCTGCCCAGCGCGTCGATCCGGTGCCGCTCGTCCTTGGACGGTGCGCGGCGGTGCGCGAGCACGTACTCGTGGGCGGCGCGCGCCATGCCCACGCCGATCGCCGCGACGCCGGGGCGCAGCAGGTTGAAGGTCTGCACGAACGCCCACATGCCGCGCCGGGTCGGCGACAGGTGCCGCCCGAGCACGTTCTCCTCCGGCACCCGCACCTCGTCGAGCTCGATGGCGCTGATCCGCGCCCCGCGCAACCCGATGCTGGGCAGCGGTTCGGCGGTGAAGCCCTCGGCCGGGGTCTCCAGCAGCACCGGCACGATGCCCAGCGGGCCGGGCCCGGTGCGGGCGAAGACCACGCCGAGCTGCGCGCGGCACGCGTTGCCGACGTAGCGCTTCGCCCCGGTGAGCAGGTATCCGCCGTCGTCGGCGGGCCGCAACGAGGTGGTGAGCCCGGCGGCGTCGGAGCCGCGGTCCGGTTCGGTGAGCGCGAAGAACGTCCACAGCGGACGTTGCAGCATCCGGCCGTAGAACAGCTCGCGCTGCCGCTCGTCGGCGACCAGGCCGACCAGCACCCCGGCCAGCAGCGGACCCGGCGCGGCCACCAGCATGCCGGCGTCGGCGGCGGCCAGCTCCTCCATGATCACGACGCGTTCGCGGGCCAGCGCGCCGTGGCAGGGCCTGCCCGCGATCGGCTCCGGATCGTGGCCGTACTCCGCCGGAACGCCCATCGCGGCCAGGTAGCGCACGGCGGGCAGGTCGAAGTGCGCCCGGATCGCCTCCGGATCGCGGTCCAGCTCCAGCGCGTGCGGGCGCAGGTCCGCGCCCAGCTCCCGGAAGCGCTGCCGCAGCTCCCGGTACCAGCGGTCGGTCATGGCTCCTCCGGGTGCGCGTAAGCGGCGGCGAGCAGCGCGGAGACGTCCGCGACGTGCCCCGGCCCGCCGAGCAGGTAGCCGCTCGCGCCGAGCAGCCGCGCCAAGCCGCGGTCGGCGGCGCTGAGCCGGTCGTGCGCGTGGGCGAGGTCGGCGGCGGTGCGCGGCTCGGGCCGGTCCAGCACGGCCCGGACCTCCAGCTGCCCGGTGAGCGCGTCGGCGAGCTGCGCCCGCACCAGTTGCCGGTGCAGCAGCGCGGAACCCCCGGAGACGCGCTCGCCGAGGTGGCCGACGGCGGTCTCGCGCAGCGCTTCGGAGCACCCGAGCCGCAGCCACACCACGGCCTCGCCCCAGTCCTCCGGTTCGGCGCCGGGTTCCCCGCGCAGCACCACGACCTCGCCGCCGGGCAACCGCTCGGTGCGCTCCGCGCCGCCGTCGGCGAGTTCCGCGGGCGCCACCGCGAACCCGGTGGGCCCGTGGTGCGGCGCTCGCGGGCTCAGCGCCGCGTGCAGCCCGGCCAGAGCCGGGACCAGGCCCTCCTGCCGCGCGCGCCCGCGCAGCAGCGGGCCGAGCTCCCGGATCCGGCCCGTCATCGCGGCCCCGCGAGCACGCAGACCCCCAGGTCGCGGGTGGTCTCGTCGTAGTCCACCAGCGCCAGCGGGCCGGTGCCGTCGGCCAGCTCCGCCCACACGCCGGTGCACGGCAGGCCCGGTGCCACCCTCCGCACCTCGCGGCCGGGCAGGTCGCGCTCCGGATCGAGCGCCGGACCGGCCACGATCACCGGCCGCTGCGGGCCGCACAGCTCGGCGAGCAGGGATTCGGCGACGGCGGGCACGTCCGCGCGCGCCACGCCGGGCTGCTCCCGCACCGCGAGCGGCGGCCGTCCCCGGTCGCGTTCCAGCAGCAGCACCACCGCGGCGTCGCCGCGGGCGGCCGCCGCCGGGGTGCACTCCGGTTCGTAGGGCAGCGCGGCCTGGTCGGCCAGCACCACCAGCACGCGCTCGTAGCCGTGCCGCTGCGCGTAGCAGGACGCCAGCCGCAGCGCGGCGAACGGGGCGCACACCCCGTTGTCGGTGAGCGTGAACGTCAGCCCGTCCGGCACCAGCACCTCGGACAGGTAGGTCGGCGCCGCGAGCCGGCAGTCCAGGTCCGGCGTCGCGTGCGCGACGACGCCCAGCTGCACCGGCTCGGCCACCAGGTCGTGCTCGGTGATCAGCGCGGCGGCCATCGCCGCGAACGGGTTGCCGCGGTCGGCCAGGTCCGGCCGGTGCGCCACCCCGTAGGCGGCGGTGAGGTCTTGGAAGTGGCGCAGCGAGAACTCGTCGTCGATCCGGTGCTCCCCGGCCGGGAAGCGGCGGTGCACGATGCTGCGCAGCCCCAGCACCGGGGAGCTGGTCCCGTGCGGCGCGGGCGCCGCCGAAGTCCGGTACACGGTCAGCTCCCCGACTCGCCCAGGACGAAATCGGTCAGCGTGCCCACCGTCTCGAAGTGGCCCATCTCCAGGCTGTCGGTGTCGAACTCGATGTCCAGCGCCTCCTCCAGCCGCATCATCAGTTCGAAGACGCCGGTGGAGTCCAGGCCCAGTTCCTCGAAGATCTTCGACTGCTCGGTGAGCTCGGGCAGCTCGTAGTCCAGCACCGCCTTGAGCTCGGTGATCACGCTCGTCACCGTCGTCGCGCGGTCGGGGGTGGTGGTGTTCTGCGGCATGGGATCGCCCTCTCCAGGTGGGTTGTCGTCGGTCAGGAGCGCACCGGCTCGGCGGGCGCGTCCTCCGGTTCCTGCGCCCGCAGCAGGTCCGCGGGCTCGTCGCGGCGGCGCACCAGCCGCGCGCGACCGTCGTGGACGAGCACTTCGGCCGGGTGGCCGTGGCTGAGGAACAGCACCGGGGAGGCGCTGGGCCCGTAGGCGCCGGAGCGCAGCACCCCGATCAGGTCGCCCGCCCGCAGCGGCGGCAGCTCGACCTTCTTGCCGATCACGTCGTTCGGGGTGCACAGCGGTCCGGTGATGTTCCAGGTCTCGCTCGCGGGCTCGTCCCAGCGGTCCAGCACCCGGATCGGGAAGTTCCGCTTCACGAAGGACCCGATGCCCACCGCGGCCATGTGGTGGTTGGTGCCGCCGTCGGCGACGGCGAATCGCTCCCCGTGCGAGGTCTTCACGTACTGCACGCGGGTGACGTAGGTACCGGCGTTCGCGGTGAGGAACCGGCCCAGCTCCATCACCAGCCTGGTCCCGGGGTGCCGCGCGGCGAAGTCGTCGATGAGCGGGTTCACCAGCCCGGTGAGCACGTCCACGTCCAGGTCGGACTCGTTGTCGAAGTAGGCAACGCCGAGTCCGCCGCCGACGTCCACCAGTTCGGGTGCGAACCCCAGGTGCGCGGTGAGCCGGTCGGCGACCTCCAGGATCTGCCGGGTGTTCTCCGCGACGCTGTCCTCGGACAGGATCCGGGTGCCCATGTAGACCTGGACCCCCATCAGCCGCACGTGCGGGTGGCGGGCGGCCAGTTCCGGGTCGGCGAGCAGCTGGTCCTCGTCGAAGCCGAACTGGCGGGGTTTGCCGCCCATCGTCAGGCCGGAGCCCTTCACCGAGAAGTTCGGGTTCACCCGCAGCACGACCCGCGCGGCCCGGCCGCGCCGCGCGGCGAGCTCGTCGATGACCGCGAGTTCCGGGAAGGACTCGCAGATGATCGCGCAGATGTCCTCGTCCAGGCAGGCTTCGATCTCCGCGCGGCTCTTGCCCGGCCCGAGGAACAGGATGTCGCGGGGTTCGACCCCGGCTCGGCGGGCGGTGAGCAGCTCCGCCATCGAGGAGACCTCGGCGCGCGCCCCGTTCTCGTGCAGCAACCGGCAGATCGCGACGTTCGGGTTCGCCTTGAGCGAGAAGAACACTTCCAGCGCCGGGTGCAGCCGCTCGCGCAGCGCGGTCAGGCCGCCCGCCAGCTCGTCGCCGTCGTAGAGGTACATCGGCGTGCCGAATTCGGCCGCCAGTTCGGTGATCCCGTTGCCCTGCACGGTGAACTCGCTCATGCGGTCGCCTCCATCCCCGCCAGGCGGGCGCTGATCTCGGCGTCGAGCGCGCCGAGCCGGTCGGTCGAGTCCGCCACCAGGAAGCCGTAGAGCCTGCCGTCGAAGGGCTCACCGGATCCGGCGGCGGCGTTGGCTGTGGCGAAGTTGTCCACCACCAGCCCGGTGCCGTCCTTCCAGAGCAGGTCGTCGAGCGCGGCCCGGACCTCGGCGAACGGCAGCGGCCGGGTGAGCCGCAGCGCGTGGTGCCGGGCGAGCGCGACCTGGCCGGCGCCGGTGAACCGCTCCTGCAGCGGCAGCTGGTAGGTGGACATGTTGTTCCGGGCGTTGATCTCCAGCAGCGGGAACAGCTCGCCGTTCGGCTCGACCAGCGCGTCCACTCCGACCACCCCGTAGTAGCCGTCGGCGGCGAGCCGGGAGCCGATCAGCGCGGCGGACTTCTCCACGACCGCGAGCTGGTCGGCGTCCAGCGCGGCCGGGAATCGGTGTCCTTTGTGGACTCCACCGTCGGTGAGCGCTTCCTTGACGAAGTCGAACCGCACCGTTGCGTCGCGGTGCACGGTGAACTGGTAGTTCAGGTCGGCGCGCTTGGCGACCCACTGCTCGATCACGAAGGCCATCCGGCCCCCGGAGTTCCCGGCCTTCTCGGCGAGCATCCGGTGCAGCCGGTCCAGGCGGCGGACCGAGTCCACCACCGCGATCCCCTTGCCGGAGACGCCGAAGGCTTCCTTCACCACGACCTTGGTGCCCGCTTCGACCAGTTCACGGGCCGCGGCGACGGCAGCGTCCAGTTCGGCGACGGTCTCGCAGGTCCAGCCGCGCGGCTGGCGCAGGCCGAGCTCGTCGGCGGCGATCCGGCTGTAGACCTTGCTGTTCACCGCTTTGCACAACGCCGCTCCCGGGGCCGCCAGCGGCAGCCCGGTCACGTCGCAGAGCCGTTCTTCAAGTTCGGAGACGCCGTGCGGGGCGAGCCGCGCGCCTGCAGCCGCGAGCTCGCGCAGCACGTCCAGCAGCGCCGGGTCGTCGAGCACGTCCTCGGTGACGATCCGCTGCGCGTCCTGCCGCGCGACCGCGTGCACCGTCGGCACCGGCAATCCCAGCTCGCGCAGGTGGTCCAGGTGGTCCGGGTCCGGCGGCGCTTTGACCAGCACGTGGTCCGCGGCGCTCGCCGGCAGCAGCGCGAACTCGTCCATGCGGTTGACCACCGCGGTCCCGCCGGGCGCCGAGAACCGGGGCAGCCCGAGCTCACCGAGAGCCCACCGCTGTTCGACCTCGAAGTTCCCCAGGAACACCAGCGGCGTCCCCGAATCCCCGGTCAGAGCAGTCTTGAGCCGCCGGTTGAAGTCCAGCCCCATCGCGCCCCCGCTCACTAGATCTCGCATGGCGTCCCTCGTATCCGTCCCTCATCAACGCGAACCCAAACCCGTGAACTCACCGCCCCGCCCGAACAACCCCCGCAACCCTCGTCCTGTCAGCGGCGAAGCCGCTGAGCAGCGACCCAGCACGCAACCGGCACCGCAGCGGGTTCTCAGTCGTCTTCTCGCGAGGACAGCTTTTTCCCTCGTGGCGGAGCCACTCGGGAAAAAGATCCCGCAGCGAGAAGAC